>NZ_JAAHHC010000049.1:0-45826 GCF_010672265.1 Moorena sp. SIO3A2 | reverse complement strand
TGATAGAATAAGGGTAACATTTGCAACAGATAGGTCTTATTGACAATTTGAGACCTATCTTTTTCTATCACAGATCGTTACACTCTTGACGTATCAATCGTTTCAAGCCATATCGTCGCCCCCCCAGCCATATCCCACAAGGAACACCACACGCCAGCACGTTCAGGAAGTTTTGATGAGTGAATATTGAAAATCTTACCCACACCATATTCACTTGCTACTTTAATAATTTCTGAACTGATGATTAGATTGTTCCTTACAGACAAACTAATGTAAGGTTCATGTTCTTTATAAATAGCAATAATTTTCTCCTGTTCTTCTCTGTTTTTCGTACTTTTGATGCGATACAATTTGCATTCGTAGTGTCTCGCCATTTGATTGAATGTCATCAAATGGCATTTTTTATTGCCTAGATTTTTTTCAATGTCAGGGAAAACTATGTTACGGATATAATCTTTAGTCAAAAAATTAAACTTAGACAATTTTTCGACTTGGCTTTCTGCTTTTCTCGATACTTTTTGTGACAAAAATATATGAACTTTAAAGTTTATATTGCTCAAAAAAGGAAGCAAAAAATTTAGAGTTATATTAGCGATAATATCTTCGTTACAAAAAATAATCATATTTTTATGCTGATTATTTTTGTCCCTTTTTTGCCTAAAATTGTCTTCACAATTATTCATATCTTCTTGTCATTACTTACTTGTCTATTAAGATCCTCTATTCTGAGTTTACTCTCTAAGTCTTCTGGATAGTTATCGGGACTAAAGTAAGCAAGTTTAGAGAGAATGTCGCTTTGTGTTTTCCAGGCCAATTCATCTTGTAAATATGCCTCAAAACTTTGGCTTGTAACCACCTTTTCTAGTTCTTTGTGTCCAGTAAAATAAATTCCCTGGTCGATGGGATTGGCAGTATTATTATCGAAAGTCCAACGCAGAACTTTTCTAATCTTCGTTTCGGAGTTAGTAAATCCTTCTCTACCATGAAAAGCAACTAAATTTGCCAGCACTAAACTTTCCCTAAGTTCTTCTAACAAAACGCTTGTGTAATTCTCTGGATCTTTATTAAAATTCCAGATCCAGTTCATTGCTATCTGAGTCAAAGCGCTTTTACATTTATATTCAACATCACCATCGGCGCGATAACCCGTTGTAATGCATCTTTTTTCCTTATGGTAATTAATAATTGGTTTACTAAGATGACCATCCGTTCCTTCCCTAAAAAAGGTAACAGCATCTGCTTCTTTTAAAACAGCTAGATAAGGCAAAGGAATAGCATTTAAAAGATGCTGTCCACTCGCCACACGAGTTTCCCCTCCTGATTGAGCATTTTCTAGGACTGTAAACACCACCCAATCAGGAACGACTTTTAAGAATGTGCTGTCTTGATGGACTTCCTGATGACCGTTGTATTTATTACCCTTAACACGATCAGCTGGATTTGCCATCATCAAAACATCATTTTCTTTAAAATCAACGCCATAGTCAGCTAACACTTTTCTGGCTAAAGCATTCTCATTGGATTCTATTTTGCCAGCATTACTATAGGGTTGTCGCACTTGTTCCCCGAGCAATAAATGCAACTGATTTCGCCATTCTTGAAAACGTCGATTATCTAATAACGCATCATTTTCGTGAGTACGGAGAACAAAAAAACCATATAGATTTGTCAATAGCTGCACGTCCCTGCGAATCCCATCATCTGAAAGCTTTCCCCCAGCAGGAATCTGAATAGTGAAATCTTTTTTTGTTAATTTCCTGAGTTGATATAAAAAATCGTAATTGTTCTTTACAAAATTCCTTTTTTTGATGTAATTATCTAGATACATTGTCATTCATAACATTAAGATGATTTATATGTCAATATATGTCAAGTTTTCTCTTGCTCTTGATAGGCTTTAACTACAGCCTTAATAGTATCATGATTTTCCTTTCTTTCAATTATTTCTCTTGTAACTTTAACAGATTGGTGTAACCTATAAGCATAAGATTTTCTTAACTTTATAAAGTTTTGTTGAATTAAGTAACAAAAACACCTTAGCCCACCGCTACCGGGAGGGAGCATGTCATTTTTGCTGGGGGGGCGACATGAATGGCTATAAAGCTGACAGAACAAGCGCGGGTTGACTGACAAAACTAATCAACCACTTACTGGTAGGTTTGTATTCTGAATTCCAGTCGATAGTCGTTTATCCTGAAGGGGTGACATGGAAGCTAGAATGTAACCATAATAAGCGACCTAGCTCTTATACCTCGTAAATAATACTCCAGTTTATTGGGATTTAAGCTCATTAACTCCTTCACCAAATCCCAAAACGACTCCATAAAACTCACCCAAGTTTGACCATATAAGCTGACAGGGCGCTTGTCGCCCCGTCAGGAAAACGGCTGTAAGATTTACTTAATCAAAAGTCTCTCAAACCAGCACTAATAAAGACTCAAAATTCTTCAATTTCTTAGCTTCATTATTATTAGCATATCCATAGACGCGAGGAAGTTGCTTAGTGCTTAAAAGTACTTTTCTGACCTCAGAGTTGGATACATTACTTAGGTTTCTGCCAGAAAGAAGAGCAGTAATGGCAGCTATCCCCAATGCCTGACCAACACCAGCATTGAATTCCACAATTCTACCAGCGGATGAAGCAAACCCTTGAAAACCAGAACCAGGACTAACAACGGCTAAATTAGGAACTGTCTTAATTTGGGCATGCTGGATGCCAATGTTGAAAATTGGCTTACTAAAACTTACACTTTTTATCCCGTTCTCAGAGGCTCTGTTACCAAGACCTTCGATACCACCGCGCACATCAAAATGATAGCCAAAGGTTCCCAAAGCAGACCAATTCGGTGTGCCACCTAAGAGCATTTGGGAGCCATAGAGAGGGTCTACTACACCAGTAATATTGCCTGCATGGCGGATATAAAGTTCAGATGCTGGCTTAACGGCTTTCGCTCCGATACCCTTTAGCCAAGTTTCCACGAAATTCATCTCTTCGAGAATCTTAGCAGAGGGTTTAGCACCTGCTTTAGCAAATTCCTCTGCTTCACTGCCATTGACCTTACACAGGAGGGCATTCCAGGAAAGCCTACCCCCTGGAAGAATTGCCACATTGCCTTCATCTGTTCGCCTTCCTGGAGACTCCCGCTATAATCGCGAGATTTAGCGGTGAGAGGAAAGGTCAGAAGTTCCCTTAGAATAGTGGTTTGTTCGCGAACAAACCACTATTCTAAGGTTTCGTCTCCGGAAGGACAGAGTTTGAATTTTGTCTTGAAAGTTCACATTTAATATCTTACAATGTGAATATGACTGAAAAAGCTTACCGTTACCGTTTTTACCCAACCTCTGAACAGGAGAACCTGTTGAGAAGAACTTTAGGCTGTGTAAGGCTGGTTTACAACAAAGCCTTAGACGCTAGAACCAAAGGATGGTACGAAAACCAAAAACGGATTAGTTACAAAGAAACTTCCTCAATGTTGACAGGATGGAAAAAACAGGATGACTTATTTTTCTTAAATGAAGTTAGCTGTGTACCACTTCAACAGGGATTGAGACATCTTCAAACCGCTTTTACTAATTTCTTTGCAGGTCGAACAAAATATCCGAACTTCAAGAAAAAACGTAACGGTGGTAGTGCAGAATTGACAAAATCGGCATTTAAATGGAAAGACAATCAAATTTATCTGGCTAAATGCAAAGAACCTTTACCTATTCGTTGGAGTCGTCAATTACCTAAAAACTGCAATCCAAGTACCGTTACGGTCAGCTTAGATCCATGCGAACGGTGGCATATCTCAATTAGATTCAATGACTATAGAGACTTGAGCTTGCCTCCAAAGGATAAACAAATTGGTTTTGACTTGGGGATTACCAGTTTAATCACGACCAGTAACGGCGACAAAATTCCTAATCCCAAGCATTTTAAAAAACTAAAGAAAAAATTAGCTAAATACCAAAAAGCTTTGTCACGAAAACAAAAAGGTTCTAACAATCGTTACAAGGCAAGATTAAAGGTAGCTAAGATACACGCAAAAATCAAGGATGCTAGAAGAGATTTTACTCACAAGCTAACCACTCAACTGGTCAAAGAAAACCAATTGATTGTGTTCGAGGATTTAGCGGTGAAAAATATGGTGAAAAATTACAAACTAGCTCAGGTAATCAGTGATGCTAACTGGGGTGAAATAATCCGTCAGGTCAAATATAAATCAGAATGGTACAACCGTAAAGCTATTTCCATTGACAGATGGTTTCCCAGTACTAAGTTGTGTTCTGTATGCCTTAATCGTGTGGAATCTTTGCCTCTGAGTATCCGGGAATGGGATTGCCCATCTTGTAACGCTCACCATGATCGCGATATTAATGCATCAATTAATATCTTGGCGGCAGGGCTTGCCGTGTCAGTCTGTGGAGCGACTGTAAGACCTGAAGAGAGTAAGTCTCGGAAGGCTAGTGCTAAGAAGCAGAAACCTAAGTCGTGAGTCTTAGGAATCCCTCGTTATAATCTTTGATTTAACGAGGGAGGATGTCAACACCAAATCCAATCACATCGTAAGAACGTTCTTGATTACTGGCCATCTTTCCCTCACCCCAATTCCTGAACAACTTGATGAACTGATAATTCTAGTGTTCTATAGCTGTCGGATATTGACAGTACCCTTCGGGGTACTATTGATTTTCACTATTTATTCAAATTAACTTCTTGGTGGTGGGAATCGAGAAGAGTGATTTTTCGGAATTTTCCTACATTCTCGATCAGGGCTACTAGGGGGAGAGTGGGAGGGTGCATCTCATATTTGTAAAAAAGAAGGGGAAGTGTGGGAAGTGTGGGGAGTGTAGGAATTTTCGCGGGAATTTTTGCCTAATTGCAAAAGCAAGGGATGCGCCGACCTGAGGGGGTTTCCCCCACTCGCGCTTTGCCTCAAGACAGTGAGATGCACCACGGTAATCTTAGCCTGCTCAGTACTTATTTGCTACAACGAGATAGCTACCATAGATTGACATCAACGGAAAATGCCAACCTAAATACTGGGATACCCTACCTGATCCATATAATTTAACTCCTGAGAATCCATGCATTTGCAATCTCAATCGCAGAACTTCTGGAAAATGCTGAGTTAAATGGCTGACACCGTAAACTGACATTCCAATGATTTTATTTTTTATGTAATTAGGATTGGGAGTGGTAAGCAACAGCCTTCCGCCAATCTTCAACACTCTTTGGAATTCACATAATGTTTTATCTACATCGGCAGGATACAGGTGTTCAAGAAACTCACCAGCAGTAATCACATCAAAAAATCGATCTTCCATAGGTATGTCTGTTGAAAGACCATAGACTTTTTGTGAATAGCACTCAGGCAAAACATCTAATCTTTCTTGTACACAATCAAGACCAAATAATGTCAGGTTCGGGTTCAACTCCTTAAAACGTAATCCACCTCTACCCGTATTGCAACCTACATCAAGAATCTTTACAGCTCCTTTCTGAAAAAAACTGAAGAATTGTTCGTACCTTTTCAAAGTAAAAGGGTCGTGTTCTGAACGATTTTGTTGAACATTCTGAACTTCGTACTTCTTATGCAGATTGACCATGTTTGCTTCTCCAATTCAACATAGACATGACTAAACTCCAAAGCGTTACTGAATTACGGGATGAATCAGGGATAGACAGGTATTTGCCTCGGTGGCACCGGCACCTCCGGCTAACTTCAGGTAATGCACTAACAGTCCTATCGAATGCTTCAGCATTTCTACTGACTTCGAGTAACACAAAGTCTTGGGATGTAGCCGAGCCAGATCGTGCCTCAATCGAGTGAAATCACCCGAACCTCGGGTCATATACAACTTGTTGACGATATCTGGTCTCCATCCGGGATGTAGTTGGGATACACCTTGAAACCATCTGTAACATACAACAAACACTGCCACAAACGCTTCGTACGCCCACACCAGTTCAAAGGTCATTGTACTACGGTCTCCGATTCCCTAAGCTAGAATACCAGGTTCCAACTGGTTGACGGCTGTCGGGACCAGAACCTGGTTTTTTTAGACCCTACTATGGGCTTGCAACTCCGAAAAGTTCCCCCAGTTCTGGAGTATAGTTTGGGTCATATAGCGCTACGCGCAAGTCAGAAGTTAGAAGTCAGAAGTCAAAAGTAAGCTATGAATAAGTTTCGGAGTTTAGGAGCGATGCAGAGGTGCGACCCGTGGCGAATTTAATTCGCCAACGGAAAGCGCACCTAAGCGGTCTTGGGGGTTTCCCCCACTCGCTATTGCATCAAGACAATGTCAAACATCTGAATGCGTAGTGCTATAAGCATCCGGAAGCAGCCCACCCACCTGCACGGGCCGAGGTGATGATGGTTGTATGATGAAACCCATTGACCATTTTTGAATTTGGGTAAGCATTCAGCCGTTCGCGTAGCTTGCGCCTATGTGCAATGCGCAATGCGCAAACGGGAGAATTTAATAGTTCGATATTAATCAGAATTGAAAGTCTGGGGAAAAGCCCTTGGCCTAGCGGATTGGCTGATAGCTGAATGCTTACACTTCAACTTAACAACCTTGGCCAAAGGCCACGCGCTTCGCAGCAAAGCGGGACGAAGTCCATCGCGTTCAACTTAACAACCTTGGCCAAAGGCCACGTGATCGCGTTCAACTTTCAACCGTTCAACCTTCAACCGTTCAACCGTTCAACCGTTCAACCTTCAACCGTTCAACCTTCAACCGTTCAACCTTCAACCGTTCAACCTTCAACCGTTCAACCTTCAACCGTTCAACCTTCAACCGTTCAACTTTCAACCGTTCAACCTTCAACCGTTCAACCGTTCAACCTTCAACCGTTCAACCTTCAACCGTTCAACCTTCAACCGTTCAACCTTCAACCGTTCAACCGTTCAACCTTCAACCTTCAACCGTTCAACCTTCAACCTTCAACCTTCAACCTTGGCCTAAAGGCCACGCTACGCGAACAATCTTCAACCCTTGAAATTAGCCCCCAATTCCCAGCCTTCCTGCCAAAGCGGGATTAATGGGAATCAGAGTTGCGACCATTAAAAACAACGCCAATAACCCCCACAATGCTCGAGTATCATCGAGTTCGGTAATTTCATTGAGGCTAGGACGCTCCAAACCCCGCTGCAAGAACAAAATCAAGATTCCCCAGTACAAAATTATGGGATTGGCTGGATTGATTAAGGCCAAAATCCCCAAAATCACTAAGGTGGCAATGGTAGTAAGTCGAGCAGTTTTGCGTCCGTAGATAGCTTGGACAATTCGCCCACCATCTAGTTGTCCTGCGGGCATTAGGTTCAAGGCTGTTATGGTTAAACCTAGCCAACCGACAATGGTGAGAGGGTGAACATCCACTAAAGACTCTTGGATAGCACTACCAAGCACTAACTTTGCCAGCCCTCCGACTAAAATTGACCCTTGGAAGAATTCCACTGGCACCTGAAAAGCACTGCCTTGATGAGAAAGGACTAATCCTGAAATCAGCATCACTAGAGACACTACACCACCTACGGCTGGTCCGGCTATGGAAATATCAAATAATACTTTTCGATTGGGTAATAGGGATTCGAAGCGAACCATAGCACCAAATGAGCCGATTTGCAAGCTGGGAAGGAAAAAGGGTAGGCTGAGGCGAACGTCGTGAGCTTTGGCTTGCCACCAGTGACCGAGTTCATGGGTAATGAGAACTATCCAAATTCCGATGGTAATCGGTAAGGCTTCCCGAAACCGTTCAGGTTCACTGAATAAATCAAAGTCAAGCAGTAACCCAGATACTTCTAAAGTGGTGAAAAATGTCGCAATTACCAGGACAAGGGCTAATATTTTTTGCGGAACTGTAGTGGTTCGTGGGTCATTGGTACTGGGCAAGATAATGACAACTGGTTTCCCTTCTGGATTATCGACTAAAAATAGCCGATAGCGATCGCTTAATTTTTCCTCTAGATTAGCTGACAAACGAGAATGTACCAATTCGGCATCGTTTCCCCGCAGATTGCCTGTAAAAATTGCCCCTTCCTGATATTTTATAGTTTCCGTAGCAAAGAACGTATCAATCCCAAAAATCCCTTTAATAACTTGTAGGTCTTCATCAGGAATTGTAGCTACTCCGATCCTGGTGGTATTCGGACCCTCGGATACGGCAGTTAAATTTTTGTAAGCTGCAGTATCTTGCTCCTCAGACTTTTGGGCATCCTTGCTTTGTTGTTGCTCCTCGAACAGTTTGGTGGCACGCTCCCGCCAAACTTCATCTTGACCTGCTGCACGTAAGAGCCTGCCCAAGTAGATGTATAGGCCGGTGGAAGCGACTAGCAGAAATAGGATCCCAACGATATTCAGGTAAATTCCCATGCTGACTAAGCCAAAGAATAATAGCCAGGGCAGTGTCAAGACTACTGACTGCAACCAGGCTAAAATTCCTAGCTTGCCGTAAGAACGAGCGCGGTTATAGCCCCAACCTAGAACACCGAGGGCTACGAGTATGATCACCAAAGTGACAGTAGTCTCTGATCCGTTAAACATTATCAATTCAATTTTGATGGAGTACTAGTTTGTTTCCAACTTTGGAGAGCGGCCCTGAGATCACTTTGGTTTTGCTCTAGGAAGCTGGCTCCCTCTAGCTGGTCTAATCCTGTCCAGTACATTAGTAGCGCTAGTTTTACCTGCCTGCCACTGCGCTCTAGTAAGTGAGCGCAGTCTTCTCGGCTGAGGTTGGTCAGGTCTTTGAGGATGCGCAGGGCTCGGTCATGAAGTTTCTTGTTGGTCACTGCCACATCTACCATGCGATTGCCGTAGACTTTGCCAAGCTTTACCATCGCTCCTGTAGAAAGGATGTTCAAGGCCATTTTAGTGACAGTACCGGCTTTGAGGCGAGTAGAGCCAGCTAGGACTTCCGGACCAACTAGCAGCCGAATATCAATATCAGCATCAATACTGACCTGTTCAGGGGGGACACAAGCGATCGCAATCGTGGTTGCGCCCCGCCCTCGTGCCTCTTGGAGTGCGCCGTGGACAAAGGGTGTGGTCCCACCTGCGGTAATGCCTACCACCACATCTAGGTCATGTACCCGGCGATGGGCGATCGCTTTTGCACCATCTTCCTGTCGGTCTTCCAAATCTTCAGAACTCCGCACCAACGCCCCTGCTCCTCCAGCAATGATCCCTTGGACTAGGTCTGGGGGTGTACAAAAGGTGGGGGGACATTCGGCAGCATCGAGGACTCCCAAGCGTCCACTGGTACCAGCTCCCACGTAGAAGAGGCATCCTCCTTGACGCAATGCCTTTGCAGTGCAGTCAATGGCTTGAGCTAGCTCGCTACGAGCTGCTGCGATCGCATCTAGGGTTTTGGTATCCTCTTGATTAAATAGATCGACTAACTCTAGGGATGTCAGCTGGTCAAGGTTCTGACTATTGGGATTAATCTGTTCGGTCAGTAGATGTCCCCGTTGTTCTAAATTTTGCATTATATTATTTAGTCATTGGTTGAAGGTTGAAGGTTGAAGGTTATTTGGTTGAAGGTTATTTGGTTTAAGGGTTTAAGGTTGTTCGCTTAGCGTGGCCTTTTGGGCAAGGTTGTTCGCCTTTGGCGTTCCCTTAGGGTAGTTTGTTTGCCTAGGGTGGCCTTTTGGCCAAGGTTATTTGCCTTTGGCGTTCGGTGAAGGATAGGTTGTTTAGTTGTTTGGTTGTTCGCCTTTGGCGTTCGGTGAAGGATAGGTTGTTTGGTTGTTTGGTTGACGGCTGAAGGTGGACGGTTCAAATGTATTCCTCAAATTTTTATCAGCTTACAATAAATTTTCCAACTGACGGCGAATGCGGTCTAGATCTGATATTTCTGATTCTTCGGTTTTCTTGAGGTCAGGTTCTTCGGTTTTCTTGAGGTCAGGTTGCCAATCCGTCTTTTCTAGATTTGTTTCCGGTGGCATGGCCAACATTCCTTCACTAACCAACTCCGACTCATAACCAGCCGATTGGCAAAACTCCTCAATCTCTTCTAGATCGATAGCTTCCACGGTGGGTGTTGGGAAATCCTGAGCTTCGAGCAATAAAGCAAAGCGGGTAGCATCGTCTTCTTTTTCAAACATCAATACCGTTTGCTTATCGCCAATTTGGATAGTGTGAATTCCCTCGTTTTCTGTCCGGGCATTAAATAAAAGGACGTATACTTGCTTAGGTGCCATCATAAATCTTATATAACCTTAAGTAATCGTTATTTTTTAATTGTTTTTATAGGATATCTGATACCATTTTGCTTTAATGCCAGGGAGAGATAGCAGGAGGGCCAAGACAGGCAAGAGGGGCAATAAAAAATGGTCTATTTGTAGCATTCTTTGAGCTACTTGATTAATAATTCCACTACAATGCCACTGCTAAACCATCTTAGCAGCAACTGAGCTATCACCACGCTCCCCATTTAGCACGCTCCCCACTTAGGACTGACCCACTCTCCGACTCAGTCTCAGGACTCAACAGGCTCCGCACTCAACACCACCATATCGTGCCATCAAGGTATTGGTTGAATCTTCTTGATTGCGCAGCCAAGCCCACATTTGGTCTCCGAGGCAAAAATGCCACCACTCTCTAGGATGACACCGGAACCCAGCCGAGTACATTAAATTTTTTAACAGCTGTCGATTGTAGTGATAAGGCAAGTCTTGCTGATTGGCGTAATAATCGGGATGGGAGCGTGGTGAGACTTCATCAATCTCAGAGCCCATATCAATGGTTTCACCGGTGGCATCCACCAGGGTAATATCTAAGGCAGCACCTGTACTGTGAGGGGGTGGAGTCATGGGGTTAGAGCTGGGTACTGCCCAAAATTGATAGACTTGTTCCCAAATCGCTTGCTGTTGTTGTTCCGATAGGATGCTTGGGTTGAGTTGTTGTGCCTGAGCTACTTGGGCAAAAGTATGGTCAACCATGAATTGTTGGACTTCCACCGGTCGATAGCCATCAAAAATCTGGATGCGCCAACCTGGATGCTGCTGTTGGAGTTGGCTTTGAGCCACAAAGAGTGCTTCTATCACACTCTCGCGCAGATAATAAGGGGAAGCCTTACCATAAGGTGCCCCCAGTTTTTGGTAGGGGTGAGGGTTACGAGCGGCAAATTGTGCTAAGGGAATGGGGATGAGGGGTTCTCCACACTCTACAATTGGGATTTGCTGATAAGGTTTCATAGTTGCAGTTCTCAATTGCTTGAGGTAATTACTAGCAGTTGGTTGCGAGGGAGTCGGGAGTAGGGAGTAGGGAGTAGGGAGTAGGGAGTAGGGAGTAGGGAGTAGGGAGTAGGGAAGTCGGAAGTGGTAAAAATTCTGTTTACCTCATTACTCTCATTACTATGAGAACCGCTATAGTTTTTCTTTTGGGCATTTTTGGAGTTATCAAAAAGCGTTGATCAGCGCGAAGCATATCTTTTGGCAAAATTAGAAAATATTTAAAGTCTTTTAACGGTCACATTTTTAACACCTAAAAAACTCAACCTAAAACCAACTTTTGCCTTTTGCCTTTTGCCTCTTGCCTTTTGCCTCTTGCATGATTTAACTACTTTTTTACCATACTCAAACCACAAGAGCCACTAATTATTCCCTGTTCCCTGTTCCCTGTTCCCTGTTCCCTGTTTCCTGTTCCCTGTTCCGAAGTTCAACACTTCTAGATTTATCCCTATTACCATTAGGATAAACGTCAGGCACGGGATCATAACCCCCTGGATAGAGAGGATGACACCGTAGAATACGCCGAATTCCTAGCCAACCACCCCGACAGACACCAAACCGCTCAATCGCTTGGATAGCATACTGGGAACAGGTTGGGCGAAAGCGACAGACTGGAGGAAATAGGGGCGAAATAAAAGCTCGATAGCCTCGAATTAGCCAAATCAGTAAAAGTTTCATGTAATGGTCACCCCATCTAATACAGTAATAAATAGGTCTTAAAGTATGCTGCCATCAGATCCTTGTTTAATTCTGTAACCTGGATAGAATCAATCCCAACCCTATGGCTGCAAATTGCACTGATTGCTGTCGGTCTCGGTGCGATTGTGCTGCTGGCGGAAACACTACATCAGCGCACCGCCAGGGATTCAGAAATTACCCGTAAAATTGTTCACATTGGCACCGGTAACGTTATTTTAGTGGCTTGGTGGCTACAAATACCTGCCTGGGTAGGTATCTTGGCATCAGTTATCGCTGGTGCGATCGCTCTTTTGTCCTATTACATTCCTATTTTGCCTGGTATTAACAGCGTTGGGCGCAAAAGCCTAGGCACTTTCTTCTATGCTGTCAGTATTGGTGTCGTGATTGCCTGGTTTTGGCCCTTACAACAATTCCAGTATGCCGCTATTGGTATTTTAGTGATGGCATGGGGGGATGGATTGGCAGGACTGATTGGTCAGAAATTTGGCCAACATCCCTATCAGGCTTGGGGGATGCAAAAAAGCTGGGAAGGGTCTGGAACCATGGCTGTCACTAGCTATGTCGTCAGTAGCCTGATCCTTTTCGCTGTTCAAGGTAATGTCTGGGAAACCTGGTTGATGTCAATTGCGATCGCATTTTTTGCCACACTATTAGAAGCCTTCTCCAAGTTCGGGATTGATAATCTCACAGTTCCTATCGGTAGTGCAGCACTAGGGTTCTTTTTAAGTCAAATCCTCAGCTTGGGTTGAAGGGTTCTTGAAATAGCTCAAGTTATGAGCTTGTGCTTGAAAGTAGATATTAAACTAAGAATCAATCAAACGTTGATAGTAAGGGAGAGTTGAGTCAATGTTACAGTTTTACAATAATCCTATGTCCAACAATGCCCGACGGGTATGGATTGCTTTATTAGAAAAACAGATTGACTTTGAGCCTGTTGAAATAAAATTAGATGGAGATCAATTTACGCCAGAATTTATTGAAATCAATCCCTTTCATCACATCCCAGTCCTAATCGATGATGGATTTAAAGTGATAGAATCCTTAGCCATCTTAGATTATTTAGAAGCTAAATATCCAACTCCTGCTCTGATGCCTACTGACCCCCAAGCTATTGCTACAGTGAGGATGATACAACTGGTCAATGTCAATGAGCTTGCTCCTGCTATCGTAACCTTTATGCGCCATAACTTGGAGATTGAAGTAGAAGCAAAAAAATTAGAACAAGCTCAAAAACAAGTTGCCACAGTGATGAAATTTTATAGCGAAAAATTGGGCGATAAAAACTACTTTGTAGAAGGGCAATTTACGTTAGCCGATATTGTCGCCGGTTTGTCAGTATATTTTCTCAGCAAGATCGGCGTTTCTTTAGCAGACTATCCCTCAGTGCAAAATTGGCAAACAGCTTTACAGGAACGGGAAAGTTGGCAGCAAGTTCAACCAACACCAGAAGAGTTTGAAATGTTTAAAGCAAAAGTGAAAGCAATTTTGTCGTAAGCATTCAGCGGTCAGTGGTCAGCCGTCAGCCGTTAGCCGTCAGCCATCAGTGGTCAGCGGTCAGTGGTCAGCTTATTTTATTCAAAGGTGCGCTTTCCGCATCTAATTATTAAATTCGCCACGGGTCGCACCTAAAAGCACCGATTGCGCTACTTGAGGTGCTGCGCGAACAGTAGCCTGGCCATTTCCGTAGCGTGGCCAATGGCTGATAGCTGATAGCTGATCGCTGATCGCTGATAGCTGATCGCTGATAGCTGATAGCTGAATGCTTACATTTTGTCAAGGTAAACCACTAGAAAATTGGCAACCGCTGAGTTAATGGGAGTAGGGAGTAGGGAGTTATGAGGTAAGCATTCAGCCGTCAGCTATCAGCTATCAGCTAATGCGCTACGGCCAAGCTACTGCATCACAGTGTTCGCTTCCAGCTTAAATCATCCCACCAATAGGCAACCCCACAACACCCTTAAGGGCGCACGGCGTGCGCCCCTAAGGGTGTTTTGTATTCCAGCAAGAACCGCTATAACCCAGGGTTCATATTATAGCTAAAATCGAATTTACCAAGATGCCTCTTTCTGCTCAAAGGGGTCACCGCTAAAGGGTTGAACACCAATAGCAGGATAAATGTCATCATTAGGACCAAAAATCCTAGCTACTGCTTCAGAAAGATATTGAATACTGCTTTCCAATAGTTTGTAAAAAGCCATAAAATTGCTCTCCTGAATTAGTTGAGTTAGAGTTGAAAACAGCAGTGGCTATAATTAGCGCGAACCTTTCCCTTTTCTGGTGGTTCGTGAGTACTGCCATGCTGTCATCAAATTGCTGTTCTCAAATTATTGAGTCTTAACTGTGAGTACAGACTGAAAGACGTTTCTGTCTGGTGTACTTTATCTTATCGAGGATTATCGATTCAGTGCCAGGATTAGTAATATTTGTTTGGTAATATTTGCAATACTTTTCTCAAGCTTGACTAATCACTAAGATTTGTTTGGTAATTTTGAGAGGATTGTTAAAAAATCTGTACCTATTTAAAGTTCCTTTACCTTATGTTAAACATTACTCCTTAAACAGTACTATTATGAACCCTAAAGACCAGGAATTAATACCTACAGCTGAGGACTATAGCTTATTAACTGACCTGTATCAGCTGACCATGACAGCCTGTTATAGCGGTGAAGGCTTAGCCCAAAAACCAGCTTCCTTTGAACTATTTGCGCGACGTTTACCTAATGGCTTTGGTTACTTGATTGCTATGGGACTCGCTCAGGTACTGGACTACCTGGAACAGTTTCGCTTTAGTCCCCAGGCACTGGACGCATTAAAAGAGACAGGCATTTTTCAGGGAGCACCGGAACAGTTTTGGTCACTCTTAGCAGAAGCAAGCTTCACCGGTGATGTCTGGGCAGTGCCCGAGGGAACAGCAATATTTGCTAATGAACCGTTTTTGCGGGTGGATGCTCCTCTGTGGCAAGCACAGATAGTAGAAACTTACCTACTCAATACAATTAACTATCAGACCTTGATTGCCACTAAGGCAGCACGGCTAAGAGATGTGGCGGGGGCCGAGGCTACCTTACTAGAGTTTGGCACTCGACGGGCCTTTAGTCCTCAGGCATCCCTGTGGGCAGCACGAGCAGCTATAGCAGCTGGATTGGATGGCACATCTAATGTATTAGCAGCCCTGAAATTAGGATGTCAGCCTCAAGGAACCATGGCTCATGCTTTGGTGATGGCGATCACAGCAGTATCTGGAAGTGAGCAGGATGCCTTTACGGCCTTTTATCGCTATTTTCCCAATGCTCCCTTATTAATAGATACCTACGATACTGTAGCAGCCGCTAAGAGTCTGGCTCAACGAATCGCAGCTGGGGAAATCCAAGTGACTGGAGTACGTTTGGATTCTGGGGATTTAGTCACCTTGTCCCAAAAAGTGCGATCGCATTTACCCAATGTCTCAATTTTTGCCAGTGGGGATTTAGACGAGTATGAAATAGCCAGACTCAAACAGGCTGGTGCTTGTATCGACGGTTATGGACTCGGAACTCGGCTAGTCACTGGAAACCCAGTCAATGGAGTCTACAAATTAGTAGAAATTGATGGCATTCCCACCATGAAACAGTCCAGTAGCAAAATCACCTATCCAGGGCGCAAGCAAATCTATCGCCAATTTCACCAAGATACAGTTATCAAAGACCGGCTAGGATTGATGAGTGAATCCTGCCAAGATCATGAGCAACCTCTGCTGGAACAAGTCATCAAACAAGGTCAACGACTCAAGCTGCCAGAATCCTTAGACGTGATACAAAAACGCACAGCTGCTTCTGTTGCCAGTCTTGCCACCTCAACGCGACAACTTCATCAGCCCACCCCACTACCTGTAGAAATTTCTGATGCCCTACAACAGCTCACCATAGCTACCTCCAAAAGGTAAAAGGCAAATGTTAAATTTCAAATCACAATTAACAATTAACAAATTGCTACAAATACCGCCAGCACAGAAGAGACGTGTAAACTACCAAAATTACTGGAAACGCCACTCTTCCAAACTCCATTAATTTGCTAATCTTGATTTTACCAGACTGAAACCCCTCACTATTCCCAATCACCACCATCAACAACTGTAAGCCATTGAGTACGTAAACGATAAAAAAGGCATAGTCGAGAGCCACTACATAGCCAACCCCCTCCGGTAGTCCTTCTATCAAGCTCAAATGGTAAAATACAATCGCTAGTAGCAAGCCACTTACTGCTTCTACGGACATGTGATCGAAAGGGAGAAACATGAACAGGTATCCCACCACCACAAAAAACAGTAGAGGCAATAGATTCTTGATACTGAAACTGACTAAATCCCGCTTGATTTTAATAACCACATTGAATCGGGAATATTCGATATCTGAATCTGTGTCGATAAATCGTCGATTGCCCAAAGTGGAATCGTTAATCACCGTATCCTGGAAAAAGGTAGCATTCTCAACACTCCAATCGGTAATCTTCTCAAACACTTTAGCTCTCTCCCAATTTTTGAGAACTTCTTCTGTAGTGGTATCTCGCATTCCCACGAAGTCCACTACATAAATTAGCTTGTCCCGAGTTAGGTTAATATGTCGAAATCTCGCTGATAGAGTCTGATGGTCAAACGGGTAATCATGAAAATCAAACTTTTCATGAAAATCGCCTTTAACCCGGTATACTTTATAATTTATATCATCGTTTAAATCTGTATCTATCGGTTCCTTTAAGGTCAATTTTTCTCCTGAATCTAGCCGCTCAATGCCATAATTTGTGAACTCGATTTGGTCTGCAGTAATATCGCCTTGGTACCTAAACCAAATGTAAAAATCCACCAAATAGGAGGACGTTTTTTCATCTATGTGACTAATCTCATTGATATCCATCCCGGTGTAAACGATATGGGTTTTTACCATATAGTTATTACCAACCTTTACAATTTCACCACTGTCGAGCTGTTCTTGCAGATTAGCAACAGCCCGTAAGTCCGGTATTATTTGCAGCTGGCTAAACGCTGAAATAAAATTTCTTCTATCAAAAATACCCACAAAAACTGGTGCTACTGCATTGCCGTAATAGTCAAAATAAATATTTCTGGTTGCCCCCTTGAACGCCGTTTCCTGGCTATTAATAGTTGCTAAGCTCTCTTTGAGCATCAAACGGTTTTTGGGTAAATCGTCCCAGGTAAGATCAGAGCGCTTAATTGCCTCAACAATGGCTTTTGCCGCATCATAATAGCAAGTCGCCACCCATCCCGGCGCTTGTTTGTACTTCTTTTCAAATTCGTTTCTGAACTGTTGACCCCCATCATCAGAAATGTCAAAAATAATCGGAGCAATGGCATAAATTCCATTGGTAAAGAAGCCTGGTTCATCCATCTCCTCTGGGGAGTCTTCAAACCGTTGCCCCAGGGATATTTCGGCTAAGGAGTCACCGCCAAAAATGGGGAAATTCATCCCAGAACTCCTCATTTTTGCAATTAATCCAGCCACTTGATTGCGATTCGCTGTCATCACAATCACTCCTGGGTCTTTCCCGCTATTGTTTAAAGCCAATAAATCTTGATAAATCGTTTCTATGGCTTGGTCTATATCATCCCCTAATACCCACTTACTTACTACTTCTCCCCCTAACTCCCGAAACGTCTCTTCAACAGTCTTCCCTAAGGTCAAGCCATAAGTGCTGGGGCTGTAAACTAGGCTAATCTTGGAAGATCCCAGAATCTTTTGGATATAATTGGCGATAAAAGTACCCTGAGCACTGTTAGAAAAAATGGTGCGAAAATACCAAGTGTTCGATTGGGTGACCGCATCAGCAGTAGCTGAGCCGGTCACCGCAGGAATCTTATGGTCTTGATAAACTTTGCCAGCAGCCGTAGATACCCCACTACTGTAATGACCAATCACTGCGATCGCATTTGATTGAGCAATCTTCTGAGCAACCTGGCGTGCCACATCCGGATTGCCTTGGTCATCATAAACCTCTAGCTTCAACTTTTTGCCCTTAACACCGCCAGCCTTGTTAACTTGGTTAATGTAAAGTTCAGCACCGTCTACCATTGCTCTGCCTGAGCGTTGTGCTGATTCACTAGCATTGCTTAACGGAGCTGCGATCGCAATGGTTATCCTATCTTTATATCCCTCGAAGCTATCAATTGCTACAACTGTACCGAAGGCAAGCAGTACGATAGATACTAATACGATGGCTTTTTTTAGCATATATCACCTGATCAGTTGAATGGTCACAGATTACAGGTTACAGGTTACAGGTTACAGGTTGAAAGTTACAGGTTACAGCTTGAACGCGATCGCGTGGCCGAAAGGCCAAGGTTACAGGTTGAAGGTTACAGGTTGAAAGTTACAGGTTGAAAGTTACAGGTTGAAAGTTACAGGTTACAGGTTTAACGTTACAAGTTACAGGTTTAACGTTATAATGTGCATATTTAACTTTAAAGTTTATATTTGACAGGTTTAACGTTACAGGTGGCCAGTTATACATCCGGCTTTCAGTTCTTAAGCCTCTAATCTTCAACCATCAAACCTTCAAACTATCAAACCATCGACCTTGGCCTTTCGGCCACGCGATCGCGTTCAACCATCAAGCTTGGCCTTTCGGCCACGCGATCGGGTTCAACCTTCAACCTTCAAGCTTCAACCTTGGCCTTTCGGCCACGCGATCGCGTTCAACCATCAAGCTTGGCCTTTCGGCCACGCGATCGCGTTCAAGCTGACCTGACTTCGTGACTGGGCAATCATGCCCTTGCTGCTTTGGGAAGATTAAGCGCTTCTAAAAACCACGAATTAGAACTGTCAATAACATCATTTAAAACAGGATAAAAGCTGGTTAACAATGACCAATGACCAATGATTAATAGACTGAAGTCTAGCCAATTGAACGTTTTTCCAATCAACCCTGCCTAAAAAAAACAAAACATACCTTAGGACTTTTAGGCTAAAATAGTTGGCAATTTTATCAATACTTTTTTAATTTAATTATCTTTCTTCACTCTCTTATATCTATTACTTATTTTTAAAATAGCGGTTATCCTATTCATCAGGTAGACAGGATTTTTTCCCGATTCCCGATTCCCGATTCCCGATTCCCGATTCCCGATTCCCGATTCCCGATTCCCGATTCCCGATTCCCGATTCCCGATTCCCGATTCCCGATTCCCGATTCCCGATTCCCGATTCCCGATTCCCTGTAATAGCACCATAGCAATTGCTTTAGGTAATACCCTCAGGGTGATGACCGTGACTTCCGTGCTATAAGTTGGATAAACTAATAGCTCGTAACCATTCAGCGCTCAGCCCCTCAGCAGTCAGCTTTGGAAGGGTTAAGTTCTATTGCTCTGATCTGAATGTGAGCTTTTCCAGGCTTAGATACCTGTCTAATTGTCTCATTAAATAAAAAAATACACTAAAAAATACACCATTAAAACTTTTACGCAAAGATTATGAAGCATAATTAAAAACAGGGATAAATAATGAAGAAAATGTGAAGAAAATGTTAAATTAAGCTGAAGTGATGATCTGATCTTAAGTTGTGATCAAATGGCGCAGATCGACCTAGGCGTTTCCTGTCCATGGAATACTGTCAAGAAAAACGTTTTGAAACTTTCATGAACTTATGGCTATGAGGCGGTGGATGAACCTTCCTGTAGTGGTATCAATTTAATTGTAGTTAAGAATATAATTTATATTTAATGAGTAAAGTATTGTATTATACTGAAAGGTTGAGCTGATTTGTTAAGTGAACAACATAATTATTATCTTGGCTGAAGTCAGCCTGGTCATCGTAGTTTTCTGTCTAGTCAACTGGCTGGTGAGTAGACTATTCAAGCAACTGATCAGGGTTGCTTGGTTCCAAAAGGTGAACAGCAATGCTAGAAACCTCCGCCGGAACCTCCAGGCGCTGATCGTTATCTGTTGTATAGCGCTATGCCTTGTAATTGTTGGTGGCAACAGTTGGCTGATCTATCGGGGGAAAGACCTCAAGGAATACACACTCGGGTTAGTCAGTAATATTCCCAAAGGATTCTGGATAACCCTTGGCACTGGGTTAGGCAAATGCATCTGCCTTCTGATGCTAGTTGCCTTCGCCATAAAACCCTTGCAGCGTTTGCTCAACTATGGCTGTGTTCGGGCAAAGAAACTAGAACAAATCACTGCTAGTGATGAAAGCATTGAGGATTTCTTTAGTTACTTAACCAAAATCCTCACCAGTGGACTCTGGCTGCTTTCCCTAATCTGGTGTAGCCAGTTTCTGAAAGTGCCAGAATCCACAGCTAAGTATCTGTACGTTCTTCTGAACATCTATCTGATTATTGGAATCGGGTTGCTCATTCTGAGATCCATTGTGGTCATTATCGATAGCATAGACACCCTGACTGTTCAATACTCTAGCCCTGAGAATATCCTGCGATTCTATAGCAATCTCAGGCATCTGATTCCTTTCTTTAAGCGGTGCCTAGAATATATAATCTATGTTAGCATTGCCACCCTGGTGGTTGAGCAGATAGAGATAATTGCTAACTTAGCCACCTATGGATCGAAAGCTGTCAAAATTATCGGTATCATCTTCCTGAGTCGCGGCTTGATCGTGATCGCCAATTTGTTCCTCCAAGAAGCACTGCTGAGGTACCCGAAGCTGACTGATGTGCAGCGAAAGAAGCGGTTAACGATTATTCCCGTACTAGAGAGTTTACTGAAGTACTTGATTTACTTTGGTTCGGGTATATTGATCCTCGATACCATAGAAATTGACGCCACCCCAATCCTAGCGGGTGCTGGCATTGTGGGGCTAGCAGTGGGTCTTGGGGCGCAGAATCTAATTAACGATATGGTTAGTGGATTCTTTATCCTCTTTGAAAACTACTACCTGGTAGGTGACTATATCCAGACAGGGGAAGCGGAGGGGATTGTGGAGGCGATTGAACTGAGAACCACCCGTATTCGACACGTCAATGGTCAAATGTATATTATTCGGAACGGGGATATTGGCTCAATTACCAACTACTCCAAGGATTATATCTATGCTGTAGTGGAAGTTGGCATAGAATATGATGCTGACCTCGATCAGGTGTACAGGGTGATTGAAAAGGTGGGACACCAGTTAAAAGAAAAGTATTCGGAGGTACTTGAACCGACCAAGGTGGATGGAATCGAGGACTTTGGGGATTTTGATCTGTCCATACGAACCATTACCAAAGTTAAACCAGGAAAGCACCACCAGATCAAGCTAGTGCTTCGTAAAATGATTAAGGATTTCTTTGACCAGGAGGGAATTGAATTAAACGCTCAGGATCCGGTGTTTATTTTGAAACAATAGGCTTGAAACAAGCTTAGCCTAGGCAATGGAGGTGAGATCGCACCAGTTGATTGGCCTTGGCCTTTGGGCCACGCTACGCGAATGGCCACGCTACAGTATCGGGCGGTTGAAACTCCCACACTTTGAGGGGCGTTGCACTTTTAGAGAGATTATTGGTGGTGGGATGAAAGAGATAGAACAGTGGGAAGAAAGGTAAGTAAGCTGTAAAACATCTACATCAAGCATATTATATTGATCGCATCTACATATTGGTCGCATCTACATTTAATTGATTTATAAATTGAATCGGCAAGGGGAGAAGATTGTATAGTTTTTCCCGCTTATTCAAAAATAGACAAATTAAATAGGCGACAGCTTAGTAAGGTGGGTTAATAACGCACCTTACTCAAGGGAGTTCCTGGATAAGTCCTGATCAGTTGGAGTTCTCAGTAAATCCTATTTGATTTGTCGGATTTCTCAGGCTATATCCATTGTACCAACTGTCATGCCCCCTAGTTTAAGGACTTTTGTCAATCAACTAGGGGGCTCTCACCATTGGTCTCAGGGCTGAAGCAAATAAGCTATATATAGCGTGTAGCAGTTGAAGCGTTCGCTTAATTGCGGGACGCGCATCCATCCCATTCTGTTTCCTTTGAGTGTACCCTAAGCCGTGGCGCGTTTAAATTTTAGAATTCTGAAGCTAAAACCCAAGCCTAGGCTTAGATCGCTTTTCACGCACTAGATACTGAAGAGCAAACCTAATCTCAAACCCCTTTGAGCTTTTAACTAACTTTTAACTAACTATGGTCAATATAGCCCTGTTTGGTACCAGTGCAGATCCCCCAACTTGTGCTCATCAATCCATTCTCCAGTGGCTATCCCATCACTATGACCAAGTGGTGGTTTGGGCGTCAGATAATCCATTCAAGTCTCATCAGACTACCCTAGAACAACGTTCCCACATGCTCAAGTTACTGATTGAGGAGATTGACCCGTATCAAAATCCGATCCGTGTCAGCCCCGACTTGAGTAGCTCTAGAACCTTGGAAACCATAGCACTAGCTAAACAGCGCTGGGGATTACAGGCAAACATGACTCTGGTGATTGGTGCTGATTTAGTCCGTCAGATGCCCCGTTGGTATCAAATTGAACAATTGTTAAAACAAGTACAGTTGCTGGTGATACCTCGTTCAGGATATGGAGTAGATCAGGCTAGTTTAGAAAAGTTGAAGCATCTAGGAGCACAATTAGCGATCGCTGATATTACGGTACCATCAGTTTCCTCTACAGCGTATCGTGAGAATGGTGATACAAAAGCACTGACTCCTCTGGTTAAGGACTATATCCATCAAGAGCAGTTGTACCAATGACCCAAAGCAGCACCAAACAGGTCAAACTACCAGCTCTAGCCAACGTCCAGGTCGGGGTTGATCCTGTGATTTTTTCCCTCAATACCCAACAAAGCCGCCTTTTGGTACTCCAAGAGGAAGCCTTCCTCGGTAAATCGAGTTTACCAGGAACCTTGGTGTCGGACGGAGAATCATTAGACAATGCTGGGGATTGGCCTTGGCCTTTCGGCCACGCTACGCGAATGGCCACGCTACGCGATTGGCCTTGGCCTTTCGGCCACGCTACGCGAATGGCCACGCTATGCGATCGGATTTGGGCAGAGAAAATTGGAGTTAACAACCTGAACCTAGAGCAACTGTACACTTTCGGAGAACTAGGTCGTTATCAACCAAAATTGGTTAGAGTCGAGGTTACCTATAACCACCACTATGCCATGGGTTACCTATCCGTCAGTTACTTTGCCCTAGTGGGACTAGAAGAAGCTAAATTCAACACAGATCATGTCAGTGGTATTACCTGGTATTCCATCGAGCATGTGCCGCAGCTCGCCTTTGAGCATAATCCAATTTTGGACTATGGTTATCGGCATTTGCGCAACAAATTGGCAGACAATCCTGTCGCCTTTGACCTGTTCCGAGATGTATTTACCCTCAATAATATCTATACTATTTATCAACTGTACACCACAGTTTTTTTTGAAAACGTCTCGGATTATTACAATTTTAGCCCTCGTCTTTTAAAGCTATTATTCCTGGCGGATACTAGTTTAAGAGTATCTCATGGAGCAGGTCGTCCCTGAAATTTGTACCGCTTTGATGCGGAGGCATATGGTCGTTTAAAGGATAAACCGTTGGTATTTATGTAGCAATGAAAAAACATCTGTAATTGTGGTTCAGAAAATCCTATTTATTGAGGATGACGATTTCAATCGAGAAGTTATCACTGAATACCTTCAGTTGCAAGGGTATGACGTTTGCGCTTTACCCCATGGGTTAACCATTAAACGAGACCTCGCCGACTTTCAACCTGACTTGATTCTGCTGGATCTCAAATTACCAGAAGTTGATGGCTTTACCTTGATCGAAAAACTCAAGAAATCCCAATGGGCAACAATCCCTATAGTTATCCTTTCTGCCTACTCCTTCCCAGCAGACAAAAAGCGAGCTCTCAGACTAGGAGCTCGTCGTTATCTAGTCAAACCAGCGCTTCTCAGAGAAATAGAACAAGCCATAGAGGAAGAAATAACCAATTGATATCCAGTCCGCTTTTTTTGTCATTTGTCTTGAGAGCCACAAGGCTGAGCCGCCTGCAAAACACTCTTGTGGTATACAATACCGATGGTACCGGAGATGATATGAGTTTGAAGTCTTAGGCAGGACTTACGCAAAACTCGGCCACAAAGGTGCTTCCACAAAAGCGCTTGGTTAGTTAATAACGCACCCTACAGATAGGGTTGTTGCGTAAGTCCTGTTAGGGAAATCATTGACCCCTTTGGGGAATTCAAAATTCAAAATTAAAAATTAAAAATCTAGAAGCGATGCAGCGCGGTCTTGGGGAGGCAGCGCGGTCTTGGGGAGGCAGCGCGGTCTTGGGGGTTTCCCCCACTCGCTATTGCCGTGGTCTCCCCCGGAGACGAAACCTGATTACGTTGAGCCTTTATGGTTGGTAGGTTATGCAAAAAAGGGTTAAAACTTGAGGCGCGACCCCGTAATTTAATTCTTCAAGCGGAAAGCGCGCCTCCATTGATTAAGGCGAGCCTGTCTTACGGTAACTATCGCCAAAGGCGACGCTTGGCCGTAGGCCACGCCAAAGGCGAACGCGAACAAACCACTCGCTATTGCCGTGGTTTCCCCCACTCGCTATTGCATCAAGACATTGAACAAATTTTGAATTAATTAATTCCGGGTACAAGCCCCCCGGGGAATTAAAAATTAAAAATTAAAAATTAAAAATCTAGAATTGTCCGAATCATTTTGAATTAATAATTTTGAACTTTGAATTGGAGCGTTCGCGCAGCGTGACCTACGGTCAAGCGACTTGACATTTATTGTCCATCAGTCATGGAATTAGTTTTTTTTGATTCTGCTGTAAGATAAATTACTCAAGGATTTGGCTCAGGTTCTCTATAGACCGTCCCATCTTAGCAATTTTTTATTCTGTCTGAGACAGTCCGAGAACTGCATTTTGAAGTTGGTTAGCTAGACTTTGAATCTCTTCTCGATAACGGTTTTATAGTTCTTCCACGTTCATGATTTATTAATGATAACTTAATCTACACTATCAAGGATTAGGTTTGCGTTAGGGTTTACGTTCGAGTTTACGTTTATGTTTACTTTCGTTGCCACCTGATTATTATTTATTAGTTTAAAACATCTAAACAACGGTAAAAAAAATAAAAAAAATCGACATTTATACCCCTAAATACTTATCAATATTAGCAGAAATGTTGAATGATAGTTAAAAAACTAGACAAATAGCCTCTAATTTGATAAAATAGAGGCCAAATAAAAATATAATAATGTTGCTTAAATGATATCAAATTTTCCACAAATCATCAAAAAACACCTAGGAAAACTACCTACTGATGATTATCCAGTCCTCAATACTTTCCTGTCTTGATGCAGTCGCTCATGGGGGAAACCCCCAAGACCGCGCTGCATCGCTATTTGTATCAACCTGGTTAGAATTTGTATTAGACCAAAGTCAAACTAGTATGAGGAGTTTATTTAAGCGTTTGAATGTACGTGGCATAGATGTAGACATATCGACTTTCTCTAAGGCGAGCAAAGTGAGAAATCCAATGTTGTTTTATAATTTGTTAATTCAATTAAGAAAAGCTCTACATAAAAGCCCAAAAGTAGGGAAGAATAAATTAGCATTATTTCCGATTGATTCGACCATAGTAACATTAACAAGCAAGCTTTTATGGAGCCAAGGCTTTAATCAAGTAAAATTATTCAGTGGCTTAAATTTATTAACAGCAGAGCCAGGAGGAATAATGATTCATTTTGGTCAAGGTCATGATAGTAAATATGGGGATAACACAATAGAATCAACTCCAGAAAACGGAGTTGGCGTAATGGATAGAGGATTTGCGAGCTTGGAGAGGATAAAAAATCTAAAGACCAAATATAATCGTTATTTTGTATTAAGAATTAATCAGAACTTTCAGCTAGAAATGTTATCAAATGGGCAGGTTCTAATCGGAACCGGAAAAGATCAAATAGAAGCTAGAGTAGTCAACTTTTGTGACCTCGAAACTAAAACTGAATTTAGACTAGTGACTAACCTACCAGAAACAGGTGAATCAGAAATAAGTAATGAAGATATTGGAGATTTTTATCGTTGGCGCTGGCAAATAGAGTTATTCTGGAAATTTTTGAAGATGCATCTAAAACTCGACAGATTAATCACAAAAAATATCAATGGAATTGAGATACAAATATATAGCTGTCTAATTGGTTATGTTTTATTACAATTAGTGGTGATTCCAAAATGTTTCGGTAAAAAAACATTAGATAAACTACGATATTTACAAGCTTTTATGTGTGAAAATATTAGCTATGTACATTGGTTTGATAAGATGGTGTTCTCGTGAACCTATCTGGCGTGTTATAGGTGTAGTGTATCTAATTTTAGGTACATAACTCTTGGAATTCAACATTTATGCAATATTAGTAATTTATGATATCATAAATTACTAATATTGATAGCAAGTTTTTTAGTTGATTTGCCAATAAGTTTATCAACTAATTAAGAAGTAAAAATATCAACAAAAAATGCTAATTATAAGCAAGTTTTTGGTTTGATAAAAAAACCGGATTGGTCAAGACGATATAAACTGTATATTTTGTCATTTAATTACTAACCAAACCCAGATTACTAAAGATTGTGTGAAGTAGATGGCCTAAACTATAAAAAACAATCAAAAATGATGAAGATTGCGATCGCTCAACTCAACCCCACCATTGGTGATATTACAGGCAACGCTCAACGGATTCTTGAAGTAGCCAACACTGCTGCGAGTCAGGATGTGCGTCTGTTGCTGACACCAGAATTATCCTTGTGTGGCTATCCACCACGAGATTTGCTGCTCAATCCCAAGTTTCGAGAGTCGATGACTACACAAGTGCAACAACTAGCTCAGCAGCTACCATTGTCTCTAGCTGTTTTGGTGGGGACAGTAACACCGAATACCAAAGCAGAGCTTGCTGGTGGCAAACCTTTATATAACAGCATTGCTCTACTAGAGGGGGGAAAAGTACGGCAGATTTTTCACAAGCGACTCTTGCCCACCTATGATGTTTTCGATGAAAACCGCTACTTTGAACCAGGACGGGAGAGTAATTCCTTCACCATTGATCACCAGCCATCAGCAATCACAACTCAGAATGCCCACTCTCCAATTAAAATCGGTGTTACCATTTGCGAAGACTTGTGGAACGATGAAGAGTTTTGGGGCAAACGCAGCTATCAAGTCAATCCGATCACAGACTTAGTTCAACAGGGTGTAGACCTAGTGGTAAACTTGTCCGCCTCACCCTATAGCGCGGGTAAACAGAAAACTCGGGAAGCAATGTTGCGCCATAGCGCTAGCCGTTACCATACACCTATCCTCTACGCCAATCAGCTAGGAGGCAATGATGACCTGATATTTGATGGGTGTAGTGTAGCATTTAATCAGGCTGGTGAGATGGTATGTCGCGCCCGTGCCTTTGAAACAGACTTAGTCATTTTGGAATATGACCGAGAAACACACGATCTGGTCACCCCACCAGAAACAACTATAGAGTCTCCACCATCGGCAGCAATAGCACCAGCCCCAGCCAGCCTAGACGAAGAAATTTGGTCAGCCTTAGTCCTAGGAGTCCGAGATTACACCCGTAAGTGTGGTTTTAAAAAAGTAGTAATTGGTTTGAGTGGTGGGATTGATTCTGCTCTTGTAGCTGCTATTGCCACCGCCGCCTTAGGACCAGAGAATGTCTTGGGGATTCTCATGCCTTCTCCCTACAGTTCTGACCACTCCGTCAAAGATGCTCTCTCTTTAGCACAAAACCTAGGTATTAAGACTCACACCCTAGCCATTGGTTCCTTGATGGAAGGGTTTGACCAAACCTTAACCTCTCTATTTGCTGGGACAGAGTTCGGTGTGGCTGAAGAGAATATTCAATCCCGAATTCGGGGCACCTTACTGATGGCGATCGCTAATAAATTTGGCTATCTCCTGCTTTCTACTGGCAACAAGTCAGAGATGGCAGTGGGTTACTGTACCCTCTATGGTGATATGAATGGTGGATTAGCTGTAATTGCCGATGTTCCCAAAACCCGGGTCTACTCCCTATGTCGGTGGCTAAATTCTAGGGCAGAGGAGTCCCAGGTTAATCAGAAGTTGCAGGTTAGTACGCTCAATCTTGAACCTTCAGACTCCTCTTCTAAGCTTCAAGCTGATCAGCGTCAACCTGCTAACCTAACTGACTCGAACGCCAAAGGCGAACAACCTTTAAGCCAAACAGAAATTATTCCTGCTAATATTCTAATCAAGCCCCCCAGCGCTGAATTAAAACCTGGTCAAGTAGACCAAGATTCCTTGCCATCTTACGATATCCTAGATGATATTCTCGAGCGACTGATCCAGCAGCACCAAGCCCCGGAGCAAATTATTGATGCAGGTCATCAGCCCGAAGTGGTTCACAAAATCATCCGACTAGTCGCTCGTGTTGAATTTAAGCGCCGACAAGCCCCGCCAGGCTTAAAGGTTACTGACCGCGCCTTTGGTACTGGCTGGCGGATGCCAATTGCTAGTCGTTGGCTATAGCATTAGTCTATTAATGATTAGTCATTAATCATTAGTCATTAGTCTTTGGTCTTTGGTCTTTGGTAATTAGTCATTGCTAAAGACCAGAAGACTTATTGTTGACGACAATGGACTAATACTGGACTAATAACTAATCACTACCTAGCCAGGGAAGTCTTGTTCAAGAAATCCATAATAGAATAGCAGTTTCGTGATCGAGTAAGTGGGACGGTAAAAATAAACGTAATAGTCTGGTTGTTGACTGTTCACAGTCTATAGAACCCATTTGATAGAAACTAGGATTGATTGAAAAAGGGTACAGGAATCCCCCCTAACCTTAATAAGGGGGGTAGGTAACAGTAGGAAAGAGCTCCAAGTATTTTTTTGGTGTTATGGTAAGCATTCAGCTATCAGCTATCAGCTATCAGCTATCAGCTATCAGCTATCAGCTATCAGCTATCAGCTATCAGCTAATGCGCTACGCGCACGCTACGCGAACAGCTTTGGAATAAAACAAGTAAGCATTGGAATAATGCTGAGTTACCTCACAGCGTCGTTCGCACAGCGTGGCCAAACGCGCACGCGTGGCCGTTCGCGTAGCGTGGCCAAAAGGCCAAAAGGCCAAGGCCAAAGCCTGTGCCACAAGGCTGACGGCATTAGGCTGACGGCATTATGCTTACTTGTTATGACAAATCAGCATTGGGTTTCATGATTTATTTGGAAATACTAGATGACGTTTACTGTCAGCAGTGAACAGTCAAGGATCAACAAAAAACCTGGTCAATTGGAGCTAAACGGTAAGCCTTCAGGGCTCAGCTGCTCAGGAGTCAGCTAAAGCATCGACCCAAACTTAGGTATTTGGGTCTGGATGGGAGTAGATGATGGGAGTACATAAGTATTCGGGCGAGAATGTTCTTTCTTAAAGGTTGGTTGATTCAAGATTGCTTGTAGCTAAGGGCTGATTAGGAATGGCTGAATTCTGTTCGCGTAGCGTGCGCGAATGCGCATATGCTGAATGCTGACATCGTATTAATTTGCTTATTAATTTACTGGTGCAGTTGGTTAAAATTATGGTGAAAGGGTAAGAGGGAGAGGTAAAAATAAAAATTTCCCTCTATCTTGACTAGTTAAATTGAAATTTTTCGCCATTTTGGAATGAATTTGTTTAATCACAATCGCTATAATTTCACCAATTCCTACTGCTAGATTGTTGAAATTTGTGCTACACTCTTACCCGATGTATTTGAACCTAGACGCAGCAATTAATAGGGATCCTCTGATTGTATCTCCCGAAACTCTAGTAACAGAGGCAATTGCCCGCATGATCCAGTTCGACTCTAGTTACGTACTCGTCCAGTCGCAACTGTCATTAGTAGGCATTTTTACTGAGCGAGATTTGCTAAAGGTCATAGTCGAAGGGATTGGGCTTTCTGGACTAGCGATCGCTGACGTGATGACCACAGAATTAATTACACTACCAGCCACTGAAGTCGAGAATGTCGAGAATATAGTCAAGCTACTGTCTCGATTGCGCCAACATCGGATTCGTCATCTACCAGTTGTAGAGGATAGTGGACGACCGACAGGTATCATTACAGAAAATAGTTTGCTGCAAGTGCTAGAACCAGCAACAATGTTGGCTACTAATCAACAGCTGGTAGACGGAGTTAATCAGCCCACGGCTCAACTAGAAGCCACAAATCAGGAACTAGAAGCATTTGCCTATTCAGTATCCCACGAGTTAAGCGCTCCACTACGAAGGATTAAGAGTTTTATTAAGGTTCTATCAAAGGACTATCATCACCAGTTGGATCTCAAAGGACAACACTATCTCCAACGTATATCTGCTAACAGTCAGCATATGTGGAAACTCATTGAGGATTTGCTAGAGCTTTCGAGAGTTAGCGGTGACCCGATGCACTACCAGCAGGTTGATTTGAGCAAGATGGTTGCTGAAATTAGGTTAGAACTCACACAAACCCAACCTGAACGGAGCGTGGAATGGGTCATTGCCAAAGGAATTCAGGCTTATGGAGATAGTACGTTGCTCCGGATTGTTTTACAGAATCTACTCCACAACGCCTGGAAATACACATCCCATCATCCCCAAGCCAGGATTGAATTTGGAGTTTGCCCATTGTCCGCACCTCAGACAGGGGGGCAAGAGCAAACTAGTGATGAAGCGATCGCCTATTTTGTCCGGGATGATGGAGCTGGCTTTGATCTGGCTGACGCTGACAGATTATTTATCCCTTTTGTACGCTTGCACAACGAAGCCGAGTTTACTGGCAATGGCATTGGACTCGCTACTGTAAAGCGTATTATTCACCGACATGGTGGCAGAGTCTGGGCTAAAAGTGCAATTGAACAAGGAGCAACGTTTTATTTTACCCTTCCACCCTTCAAAAATTATTCGCTATAATAACACCATTGCTTGGTCTCCTCCACACCTAAAAACGTAAGCATTCAGCCGTCAGCCGTCAGCCGTCAGCCGTCAGCCGTCAGTGGTCAGTGGTCAGCTTATTTTATTCAAAAGCACCGATTGCGCTACGGGCACGCTGCGCGAACAGTAGCGTGGCCATTCCCGTAGCCTGGCCTTTGGCTGATAGCTGATAGCACCGATTGCGCTACGGGCACGCTGCGCGAACAGTAGCGTGCCCGTAGCCCATTAGCTGATAGGTGATAACTGATAGCTGAATGCTTACCTAAAAACTATTGCAATCACTACTGATCTAATGATTAGCAATAGTTAAATTACAATTGATGATCTGTGTGCAAACATAAAAATGACAAAATGGCAGCCATGTGTTTCATTTTTATGATAATACAGGCTTTAAGATGGCTTTGGTAATTATGGCGCTTAGGCAATTTAAGCTGTTAGGAATTGAATTTACAGAAATCGCAGCTTGTTTGCCCCCCTGCTTGACGCGGGGGGTGAAAACAAGTTAGGGGATGCACACCCCTGGTCTACTTTCTTTGTGATTAGGAGGTGATATAACTAGTGCAATACGGGACAAAGAAAATATTATTATCTGGATTATTGTCTGGGAACATACCAGATGAAACTAATGACCTACTTGTTTTCTGGTGTGAACAAGCCAACAACCTGTACAAGCAGGCTTGGTAGGCAGTAAGACAGACTTATTTTGAAAACTGTGAGTATTACACTTACTTTGATGCTTATGACATGTACCGAGTTGGTCCCAAAGACGGCGTTGCTTAATAATGTAATGATTTTAATAGTAGGTGCGCGCCTCCAAGGCCGCGAGCAATCCCTCGCGGCCTTGGGTCGCACCTGTGGAATGGGCATCTTGCTTAGGTGCGCTCTTACTTGGCGAATTAAATTCGCCACGGGTCGCACCTGTGGAATGGGCATCTTGTGTGGAACTGGCATCTTGCCAGTTTCAATATATTGTCGGGCGGGCAGGATGCCCACTCTACTCCTATTCATTACTTGATTCAGAAACGCCGAGAATACAAGAGTATTAAGGTTAGCTATGGTCAACTTTGCAAAGCAAAGATTTCAAGGATAATCCGCACTACAAAGCACTAGGTGTTAACCAAGTTCTAGTCTAAGGAGACTTTAGGAGAAGCCATTTATCGGTTGGGATTAAACCTAAACTTACCTGAGTTCGACATAACCAACTATCCGGCAATTGAGGAGTCAGTAGTCAGGAATCAGTAGTCATAATAATTGATTTTCCATCCAGGAATTTTTAATATAAATTTGCTTGGTAATCCACTAATCGTTATTGATACTACCACTAACCTTGCTAAATTATTATCCTGATTTCTGAATTATGTATTCTGTATACTCCTCAAAACCAGCCAATTCAGGTAATGACATCGATTTGAGTTAAAAATTAGCCATAAATGTGTAGATGATGAGATTAGTAATATCATAATCCAAAAGCTTTCTAATCAAGTAGAAACTTATTGAACAATAGATAGGACATATCAATGAATAAACCACTGCGAATTTTGATTGTCGAAGACTCAGAAGATGATGCTGAGTTGCTGGTGGTTGAACTAAAAAATGGTGGCTACGAAGCAATTTATGAACGAGTGGAAGCACCAGGAGCAATGAACGAAGCCTTAGATAATAAGGGGTGGGATCTTGTGATTGCTGATTACTTCATGCCTAAGTTTAGCGCCATTGGTGCCTTACTACTCTTACAAAAAAAAGGGTTAGACTTACCGTTTATTATCGTCTCCGGCTCGATTAAGGAAAATATGGCAATCGCTGCTATGAAAGCGGGAGCCCATGACTATTTACTTAAACACCAGTTAGCACGATTAGTTCCGGCGGTGGAGCGGGAGTTAAGAGAAGCAAAGGTGCGCAAAAATTACCGGAAGGCAATCAAGAGGTTACAAGACCTGACGTTTTATGACGAATTAACCGGTTTGCCTAATCGGACATTGTTTTTATACTACCTGCGCCAGTGGTTTAAGCCAGTACAGCCAACTCACAATCGCAAATGTCTACCGATGGCATACCCGATTATACCAACTCTTTGCTGGGATGAACCAATTGTTGGAAACACTCAGAAGGATAATGTATTTGCTGTGCTATCTCTGACTCTCAGTCGCTACGGAATTATCCAATACAGTCTAGGTGATCTACTCAGTGAACAACTCCTAGTTGCTACTGCTCAACGCTTACAGGAATGCATCGGTGATCAGGATATATTGGCACGGATGGGAGAGAATAAATTTGCGATTTTGCTCTCGAATATCCAAGACTTAGCTCAGGTGAAAGAGACAGCTGAGCGTATCCATCAGGAGATTTCCATCCCATTCGATCTCAATGGGCGAGTTGTGTCTTCTAATTGCTACATTGGTATTGTCCTGAGTACCATGGGGTATGAGCAACCGAAAGATTTGCTGCGAGGGGCAGATACGGCGATGTATTATGCCAAATTAGAGGGGAAAGGAGCCTCAGAAGTTTTTCATCCTAGTATGCAAAAGAGAGCTATTGAGCGACTACAGTTAGAAACCGACTTACAACAGGCAATTAAATACGAAACATTGCATCTGAATTATCAACCAATAGTGTCCCTGACAACCGGCAAAACTATTGGTTTTGAAGCCTTGGCCAGGTGGCAGCACCGCACTCGCATCAAGGTTAGTCCTAGTGAGTTTATTCCGGTAGCAGAAGAAACAGGACTAATTATCCCCCTTGGTGAATGGATTTTACGGGAAGCCTGCAAACAGTTAAGCCTTTGGCAAGACCAGTTTCCTGATTATTCTTCTTTGAGTATCAGTGTGAATCTGTCTGGTATTCAACTCAACCAACCCCAGCTGATTGACCAGATTGACCAAATCTGCACCACGTTAGAATTGAGTGGGGCGAACTTGAAGCTGGAAATTACTGAGAGTGTGTTGGTAGATAATGCCTCAGTTGATAGCACTATCTTGCATAAACTCAAAGACAGAAATATAAAATTGTGTATCGATGATTTTGGCACCGGATACTCATCGTTTTCCTATCTAAATGATTTGCCAATTGATATCATTAAAATTGCTCGTTCTTTTATTAGCCAAGGATTTACAAAAAATGGTAAAAATTTTGATACGGTAGAAGCGATTGTAAATCTAGCTAAAAAACTAAAAATTCAGGTAATTGCTGAGGGTATAGAAACCCAAGAACAAAAGGATATTTTGCAAGATTTAGGCTGTGAATATGGACAAGGATTCTTATTTGGTGAAGCCCTCACTGCGGAAACGGTGACCAATTTGATGTTAACCAAGCCAGATAGGTTTTGGTAATCGCTATAGTAGGAATTAAGACAAGCAAAAGGGTATCCCCCAATACTCACCGACGATCGGGGGGCAAGCTTGGATGTAAAAGAGGCTAAACATGAAACCTGACTTGGAAAACAGATCCTACACTGCAAGAGCTGACCATAGACTAGGTTATTCAGTCTTGAGCACTTCTTACCACTCAGGACAATGGGCGTTGCTGAATCAAGTAATGAATAGGAGTAGAGTGGGCATCCTGCCCGCGCGAAAATCTCTTGAAACTGGCAAGATGCCAGTTCCACCAAGATGCCCATTCTACAAAACTCTTAAAATCATTCCATTATTCAGCAACGCCGGAAAATGCACTCAAGAGAATGGACTGAGCACTCAAAACTCAGCACTCAGTTTGCTTAAACGTTTACTAATTGCCACAGCGGTGCTGTTGGCTGTTGTCCCTACCACGACTAGTTGCAGTCTACTGGAACGGCAGCCTCGGTCAAACTCTACCTTGGTCTACAAAGGACCAGTAAGGCAGGAGGTGAAAGCTGGTTCATTGATACCAGGGACTGATATTCGGTACATCAGTAGGACGGAGGAGAAAACTGCTGAAGTGTTGATCAATGGACAACGGGCATTCAAGCGCAGTGGTGACTCTCTAGACTGGACTGGAAGCCCTCTGAGGGGAGTCGAAATGGGCCTGAACCAACGGGTATTAGTTTATAGTGAGGAACGCCTACAAGCTGGTGGTAGTGTTAGTCTAACGGTAGATGGGGTATCTTCTAAACCTGGTTGGGTACCGCAGGTACCGGACAAAACAAACCCCAGTCTAGTGGTTTACAAGGTTCCAGTTTTATACCGAGTCAAGCAGGGAGAAACAATTCCTGGAACCACTTTGAGTTATACCGGCAAAACTGAACAAGGTGCGCAGTTGGGTGGATTACCGACCGGAGAGTCTCCTTACCGCCAACGGGGTGACTCGATTAGTTGGCGAGGGGAATTACGCCCTAGAGTTTATCTCGATTTAGTAGTACGTACTGCCTTCTATAACGAAGACCGTCTGAGTGTGACTGGCTTTGCAACAGTTATCCTAGCAATCGGTGGTTGACGGTGGTTCGCCCTTGGCGTCCCTTTTTGGAGTTTGGATGTTAGAGTTAAGGGTTGAGATGGCTACTTGAATGGCGGGAAGACCCTACATTGGTCGATGGACAAATCTAATGCGATCGCAACTGAAAATCAGCATGCCCTGAAAAAACTGGCGTCGGCAGTAGAAGCCTCTCAGGGACAGTTCAAGCTGATTTTAGCCCGCTGCAATTATATCAGGGTGCGTTTCCGTTTGGTAGCGCAATTACCAACACTCTGCTCGGTTGACATTAATACCGTAACCCTTAAGCCATCGGACAACGTGCTCTATGACACCATTCGGTCAATACTGGCAGAAGAACGCCCTAGTGCTGTGATGGTGTTGGGCTTAGAATCGGTGCAGAATCTAGCACAGATGCTGAGTGTGACTAATCAAGTGCTCGAAGAGTTTCAGAAAAATCTTCCTTTCCCCTTGGTGTTATGGATTACAGATGACGTTCAGCAGCAACTGATCCAGTTTGCTCCAGATTTCGAGAGTTTGGGGACACGGATAGAATTTGCGATGTTCCTTGGGAACCGCTACGCGAACGCAACAGAAACCTTAATTACTGAACTCAAAGAGACTACCGATGCTATCTTTGACTATATTTTAAAATCAAACAGTATAGCATACTTTGTACCTACTGATATAGGTATTCTACGTCACCGGGAAATTGATGCTGCTCTGAAGGATTTACAGCATCGCGGTGAAACCCTTGAACCTGCTCTCAAAGCTAGTATAGAATTCCTTCGTGGTCAAGAGGCTTATGCTAACTATCAGTTGGGTAGTGCAGTAACTCACTATGAGCAAAGTTTGGCATTTTGGCAACCAGCTCAAACAGAGACTGAGAGATCGGGAGATCAGGAGATCACGAGATCAGGAGATGGGGAGAGTCGGAACAATGTTTCTTCATCTAATTTAGATAACTTAGAAGATGTAAATAGCTTAGAATATCTAGATAATTTAGATGATATAAATAGCTTAGAATATCTAGATAACTTAGAGGATATAAATAACTTAGAAAACGGAAGTGATACTACGGTAAATGAGATTACCGTTTCTGATCAGCAATTCCTGGAGCGTCAGGGAATCGTCCTGTTTTACATTGGGTTGTGTTATTTCCAGCAGGGGGAAAAGTCTCGGGAACCAGAAAACTGTCTCTATTGGAACGATGCTAGAGGATTATTCCAGCAGTGTCTTGATCGGTTTGAGCAGTTGAATCGTCATGATTTAGTCACGAAGTTTATCAATCAACTAGGTGAGGTGATGCAACGCCTAGAGGATTGGGATGATTTGTATCACTTGGCTCACAATGCCCTCGGGTTACAGCAACGCCAAATCCTATTAGGGGCGCAAGGTCTGGCACCACTAAAAGCCCAAGCTTACGGATTTTTAGCAGAAGTGGCTCTTAACCAATCTCGTTGGCAAGAGGCTAAGCAAAATGCTCAGAAAGCATTAGATACGATAGCGACAGTTTCCTCTGGTGTTGCAGAACAGGGCACAGAGGAAACACAGGAAACACAGGAAACACAGGGCACAAAACCATCTCTTAACTCAGGAGTCAGCATTCAGGACAATGCACTCCAGACCATGCACTCACTTCAAACCAGTCTGTATCTACTACTGTTAGCTCAATCTGAGCAACGGCTAGGTGAAGCTGAAGCTGCACTCCAACATCTAGAACAGGCAAGGGTTATTGCACCTGAGGATAATCCTCGGTTTTACACTCGGATTTTGCAGGGATTGCGATCGCGTAGCGGTCGGTTAGGGAAATCGCTTTATTTCCAGCAGGGGCAGTATCTCCAAGCTTTCCAACTTAAGCAATATCAACAATCGTTAGCGCAACAGTATGGTTGGGGAGGGTTTATTGGTGCTGGTGGATTACAGCCACGACAACAGATAAAGTTGGTGGGTTTGCCAACAAATTTGATTGGAGCGCAACGCCTTGCCCCCCTAGAGGATGAAAATCCAGAAACTATAGCGCTAGAAATTGCCCACTCTGGGCGACAGCAGGATGTCAATCGATTGATTGAACGGATTGGAAGCAATGATTACAGGCTAATTGTGATTCATGGGAAATCCGGGGTGGGCAAGAGTTCTCTGGTGAATGGGGGATTAGTACCAGGGTTGAAACAGACTGTAATTGGTACAGAAGATGTGTTGCCTGTAGTGATGGCAGTCTATAGCAATTGGGTAGAAGAATTGGGACGGTTATTGGTAGAGGCATTAACCGGAATAAATATAGAGACATTGCATGGAACATCTCTACAAAGCCCAGATGCTATTATACAGCAATTGCGGCAAAATGAACAGCACAATTTGCGGACAGTACTGATTTTTGACCAGTTTGAAGACTTTTTCTTTGTTTACCTGGATAAAGCTCAGCGACGGCAATTTTTTGAATTCCTAGAAGAGTGTGTTACTAGTCCGTCAGTTAAGGTGATTCTGTCGATGCGGGAGGATTATCTCCATTATTTACTGGAGTGCGAACGCGCACCATGGTCGGGTAGCGGTAATCCCATGGCCAGTATGGACATTATTGGCAATGACATATTAAGTAAGCATGTGCGCTATCCTTTAGGGAATTTTTCCGGAGATGATGCCAAGTCCGTGATTGAGCAAGTAACTAAACAATCGTCTTTTGACCTGGAACCAGCTTTGATTGAAGAATTGGTACAGGATTTAGCTGGGGAATTCTCGGAAGTACGTCCGATGGAATTGCAGATAGTAGGAGCGCAATTGCAGGCGGAAAGTATTACTACCCTGGAACACTATTGGGAACGGGGTTCAAAGCCAGGATTGATGGCGCGGTATGTGACTGGAGTAGTGGAAGATTGTGGACCAGAGAATCAGCAGGTGGCGGAACTGGTGCTATATTTAATAACAGATGAAACAGGCAATCGTCCCCTGAAGACAAAAGCTGAGTTAGCTAATTATTTAGGAACAGAAGCTGATAAATTAGAGTTGGTATTAAGGATTTTATTAGAGTCGGGATTGGTAGTTAAGGTACCCGATACTGTTGCTGACCGCTATCAATTATTCCATGATTATCTGGTTTCTTATCTACGACAACCAGCACTGAATTTAGATGAGTTAATAACAAAACTAAAACAAGCTGATCAGGCTAAGCAGGGATTGGCAAACTCTAACCAAAAAGCCAGCCATCAGATTAGGATTGGGTCAGCAGTATTGAGCCTGACATGGGTTAGGTAAAGGGTGCATCTCATTAAAGTTGTTTGACACGGTGGTGGAATGGGCATCTTGCCCGTTACAATTTTCGGACGGAGTGTCCCAACACTGGCTACCGAGAAAATGAGGGCGAGCCCGTCTTATCACGCACCCTACGCAACTAATCGCTGCTCTAGCGGTTAAAATCAGGAGTAAGTTGAAAAACTACTATGTTAGACCTAAATCTTGAGAGTGACGAATGCCCTCACTTAGACGCTTGGAGGAAAAACAAGAAGATTTGGAAGAAACCTATCAAAGGTTACGCAAAAAGTTGAAGAGGCTCAGGAACAGCTATGCTATTGAAACTGATACAGCAGTGAAGTTTAAGCTAGAGGAAGACATTGAAGAATATGAAGAAAAGCTTGAAGCAATAGAACAAGAACTTGATGATATAGAGGAAAAAATCGAAAACTCTCAGAGAGGCAATCATTCTCAGGCTATAAACAAACCTCAAAATGTTGATACCTTATATAAAGTGTTGTTCAAGTTGGGGTATTGGCAGCAACAACAGCTATTTGAAAAAATTGTCAGAACCCATCAAGAATCTCACGGTGCATTTCTCATTCATGGTAAGTCCCATGACTATGGTCAACGATGGTTAGCGAATCGATTAGCATTTAATGCTGCCCGAAACTTGGCAGGTAAAACTATCCTTATTGATCTAAACAGAAGATCTTTAAGGACTGATATGTCCAGTATTTGGGAAGAATTTGCAGGGAGAATTAGTTTGGCAGAAGAAAGCTCTCCTGGTGAGATTGTGACTGGATTGTTAAAGTTATGGCAATCACAGCATGTTTTGATCTGTTTTAACAATGTCGATGAATCTATTGAAGATAATTTGAGAGATTTAATTGATAATTTATGGACTGGGCTAGTTCAAACAATATCCCAACATCAACCAAGTCGATTTAAGTTATTAATCTTTTTTCTAGATTATCAAGGATTGGTCAGGTCTTGGAATATTGCTTTCGTCACTGATTACCAACCTGATTTTAAAACTAGACTTCCCTTTGAATTGCCAGAGATTATCCCCTTTGGTCGCGAAACTATTAGAACTTGGCTCGATCACCAAGAAGACCATTTACCAGAGAGTCTTTCCCTTGATAAAGAGGAAACTGTTAAACTAATTTTGGCAAAGAAAGGCATTCCAGAGCCTACGTTTCGTAAAATTTGTGCTCTCTGCGGCTGTAATTGGTATGAACAGGAGAAAAAATGGTTGCGCCTGTAAATCAAGATTATCCTAAATACACGGGTAGAGTTCAACCCAAAAAGTCTGGAGAAACCTATCAGGGCAAACTAATTTATCCCTATCTTCCTAGCAAAGAATTAATAGACGCAGTGAATTTAGCGATTTACTTAAAGCGTCCACTACTACTAAGGGGTGAGCCTGGATGTGGTAAAACCAAATTAGCGATCGCAGTAGCCTATGAGTTAGGACTGCCTTTCGAGGCTTGGTATATCAAATCAACTAGCCGAGCCAAAGATGGACTCTATACCTATGATACCGTGGGCAGGTTGCGGGATGCTCAATTGGCGGCGTCTGGTTCCTTGACACAGGCAGAAAAGCAACGATTTGATGATCCAAGGTCCTATGTGCGTCTGGGACCACTGGGACGAGCCTTTAATAATGACAAACCTACGGTAGTATTGATTGATGAAATTGATAAAGCTGATATTGATTTCCCTAATGACTTGCTTCTAGAACTTGAGGAAAAAATTATTAAAGTTGAAGAAGTGAGAGTCGGTGATCAAGAAATGGAAATCAGTGCCAAAGCGGCACCGATTATCTTTATCACGAGTAATGATGAGAAGGATTTACCGGATGCTTTCCTACGCCGGTGTTTATTCCACTACGTTAAATTTCCTAAATACGAGCAGATTGTGGGGATTGTCAAGGCTAGATTTCCGGATATTGCCGATCAACTGACCAAAAAATCCGTTTCCCGATTTTTAGAATTGCGTGAATTAATGGCAGAGGAAACCGGACGATCTACTAAAAAAGTAAGTACCAGTGAGTTATTGGACTGGATTCAGGCCCTAAAGCAAGATACTCTGGAAGAGGCATTACGAAAATTATCCCAAAAACCGCTTCCGTATTTAGAAGTATTGCTAAAGAGTTGGGAAGCACATATTAGTTATCTCAGGCTAAGTGAGGATACCGAATGAATGAGCCAGCACTGCTAGAGTTATTCAATCGTCTCCGAGAAGCAGGACTACCCTTAGGGTTAGAGGAATATCACCTGTTGCTCCAAGCAGTGGATGGTGGTTTCGGTAAGGATGACCGCAATGCCTTAGCTCAACTTTGTTCTACCCTTTGGGTTAAATCTGATCAGGATCAACTTATCTTTCAAGAGTATTTTGACCAGTTCATCCCCGAAGATACTAGACAAGACATTGATGCCAATACCAAACAGCGTAAACCTGTTCGACGGATTTGGTACATTATTTTTGGAGTTATTGCTTTCTTAGTAACAGCTATTGTAATTCCTTTCTTATGGTCAACACTACTGCCACAAAATCCTGGTACTTTAAGCTTTAAAACTATTCCATTTTCTAACTCCCTTGGCAATATACAAGAGAATGACAAAAATCCAACAATTATAATTGTTCGTACTGGTGGAAGTAGAGGTGAGGTCAGTGCATCAATTATTATTGATGAAACAGATGATTATTATGAAGGACGATCATTGGATTATTGGAAATTGATTAGAGAGGAAACAGACGATATTTTTATAAAAATAAAAGCATCACTTAAAGACTTTGAAAAAAATTCTATTAATGTAACATTTGCTAATGGTAAATCTGGATTAAAAGAAGTTCCTATTACTATTTTATATGACAAAAATTACGAGGGTAATGAGCCAATTACTCTGCGATTAACTAACCCTCAAGGGCAAGTCAAAATAAATCCACAAGACACTGCTACGTTGACTATTACTGATTCAGAAGATTTAGACTTATTTGGTTGGTTTTATTCTTTAGTAGAATCTTTAGTAGAACGGTTTGGTTCTTGGTGGGAACTTGGTCTGATTATAATTGCAGGCTTGTTGACCCTACTGATTGTTGTTAAAATGAGAAATCTGCGCCAAATAATTAGTGCTTCTGATCACGAAGATACTGAATATCTGACCAATTTACCGATAGCTAAACTTTCCCCTAAAGTTATTCAGACCCTATTTGACGAAATACAAGTTGCCAAAGCAATCAAACAGCCTGAGAGTGAGCTGGGAGAGACTTTCCTGATTATAAATAACGATCTTCCGGTTACCTATCGGCAAATGAAGCAAGGGTGGCGCTATCTGCGACATTTGATGGGAGAGGGGGTACCAACGGAACTAGACCTGGAAGCAACCGTAGAGCAAATTGGACAACAGGGTTTTTTACTCAATCCGGTAGTAAAACCTCGTCGCATCAATAAGATAGAGCTTTTATTACTGATCGATCAAGATGGCTCGATGGTACCTTTTCATCACCTCTCACAAGCACTGGTGGATACAGCCTCAAGAGGTGGACGTTTTAATCAGGTCAGGGTTTATTATTTCCATAACTGTCCTAGTGACTATCTTTACCAAGATCCATACCACCTAGAAGCAGTACCAATTGAAGATTGTCTGTCACAACTGCCAAAAATACGAGTAGTTTGCTTAATCTTTAGTGATGCCGGGGCTGCTCGTGGACAGTTTAGTTCTAGGCGTCGTCGTCGCACCAAATTTTTTCTGAAGGAGTTAAAACACTATGTACCTCCCATTGCTTGGCTTAATCCTTTCCCCCGTGACCGTTGGGAATCCACCACTGCTGAAGAAATTGCCAAGCTAGTTCCTATGTTTGAAGTTAATCGTCAGGGATTTGATCAAGCCATAGAGATATTGCGTGGACGGGATCAAAAATTAGGAAAATCAATCCGTTAATTATGACTCAGGCTAGTGCATCTACAACTGAAATTGCTTCACCAGACATTATCCATAGAATTCAATCCTTTAGGGATAAATTTGGTGACCCACATCTGTATTTCGCATATCATGCCGCCTTTCCCATTGCTCTGACACCTGATCTACTCTATTGTCTGTGGGCTAACTTTCAGCAAGATATACAAGGTGACAATTTAAACATCCCTTGGATAGCAGTGGCAGATTTACTACTATCCCCTCTGTGTCATGAAGTGGGACATGAGCTATACGAGATGGAGTTGGAAACACGAAATGTATTGCTCGAGGAACTCAACAGTAATCCTCGATTTAACAGAAATAATCATCAGCGCATTAAAATGCTAGCTCATTTTCTGCTGGCTTATATAAAACCACAACTGAATAGTCCCAAGAATTCTGTTCGGACTATTGCTCAAGCTCAACGGTGGACTGCCCTAGCATATATTTCTCCTGAAGCAGCAGCTCGTGACTTAGCCTTACAACTGACCCAATTAAGTCTAGATCAAAAAACAGAGTGGGTGCGAATGTCTAAGCTGGCTGAAACACTAGCTACTCCCCTCAGGGAAGGGCAATTCGAGCATTTGCTAATTTACTTGCAAGGAATGCGGGATTTGGCTCGTGGCCATGAACAACGAGCAGCATCTAAGTTTGACCAGTTGCCAACCCCCAATAATTGCCTAGTAGTGGCAGGAGTGACTTTACCTATTCCAGAATTTGAGAAGTCAGTTTGGACTATTAATACTGTTAAAGTCCATCCTCCTTCCTTACATCCATTGGAGTTTGAAATGGCTGAACTGATTAAACAACCTAGATTTATGGGATTGGGTTCAAAATGGGTGATCAATTGTTATTGGGGTCAGGCAGACGTTTTTTATGAACAACTGGGAGAGCATAGTTTAAGTGTATTGGAAATGGTGCAGATCCCAGGAGGGGAATTTCAAATGGGCTCACCCGAGAAAGAGGGAGACTATCGAGAAAAACCTCAACATCTAGTTAACGTTGCTCCATTTTTCTTGAGTAGATTTCCTGTGAATCAGGCGCAGTGGAAAGCTATTGCCAGGACAGATAAAGTTAGGATTGATTTACCACCTGCTCCCTCACGCTTCCCAGGTGAAAACCTGCCAGTAGAAGGGGTTACCTGGTTCGAGGCAATTGAGTTTTGTGAACGCTTGCAACTACAAACAGGTAGACCCTATCGCTTACCCAGTGAAGCAGAATGGGAATATGCCTGTCGTGCTGGCACAGCTACTCCTTTTCACTTTGGTGAAACCATTTCTCCCAAAGTAGCAACTTATGATGGCACTCAAGAATACCGTTCTGGACCAAAGCGTTATTACTATTTTAGTCAACAGACAACGGAAGTTGGCTCTCATCAAGCAGCCAATGCCTTTGGACTAGAGGATCTCCATGGTAATGTCTGGGAGTGGTGTGCTGACCACTGGTATGATAACTATATCAATGCGACCGTAGACGGAACTGCTAGGATAAGCAATTATAGAGCGTCAAATCGAGTGATCAGAGGTGGGTCTTGGATTGACATTCCAAACGTGTGTCGTTCTGGTTATCGCAATGGTGTTTCTCCTGAAAACAGGATTCTCACCATTGGTTTGCGAGTCGCTTTGTCTAGTTAAGTCGAAAATTCAGCTTAAATCACACGCAATTTCGCGTTTTGATTATAAATAACTTTTGAGTGAACAGTCAATATGAGTATTCTATCTGAACTTCAAAGTAGGAAAATCGGATTAATAGAATTAATCTCAATGGGGTTTGAGGTTTATCTGAAAAACTTGAAACCTATCCTACTGGTATTTTCTACAATATATTTACCTTTCATGATAATTATGTTAGCTGTGTCATTTTCCATTCAAAATAATCCTTCAGGATTGTCATTGGTATTACAGGTGTTCTTTTATCTTGGGTTATTTGTTTTTTCTATATTTCAAAATATCTATTTTATAGCCATATCAGTTATTACCGAAAATTATGTTCACGGAAGAAATACTAGCTATCAGAGTGTAGTCAACAAAATATTGGCCATCCTAGTTCCCCTATTCTTCCTAGGTGTTCGTTATTTTATTAACATTTATCTGCGATTGCTGCTACTTATCATACCAGGTATAATTTATGCAATCAATAATGCATACTATGGGTTTGCTTTTATTCTCAGAGACCAAAGGGGAACAGCTGCTTTCGCTTACAGTCGCTCTATAGTTAAAGGTAATTGGTGGAGAGTATTATTCTTCAGTTTTTTAGTTATGCTTATTGCCTTTGGATTACAAACAATCTTTAGTAAATTATTTAATATTATTCCTATTCTAAACGATTTTTGGGTTTCCTTACTTTCACAAACCTTACCCCAATTTATCGTGATAGGTATTGGCATTGGGAGTATACTGCTATTTCTTAACTTGGATTTTCAGAAAAGTTTGGAAAGCTGATTACAGCTTAATCCTATATAATTCAACCAAGCTTTTCTTCAATTTCCTCAATCTGCAACTCAAGTTGATCAAGTTCCCCTTGTTCTTTTTCTATATCCATATCTAACTTAAATTCAGTACTAGGGTCATTGGCAATAGCACGTTCGTTACGCAATGTAAGGAGTTTTCCTCTGACTCTATCATAAGGCTGTTGTAAATCTTCCAATTTTTGCTCAAGGCGACGACGCTTTCGAGGTGTTAATGGTTTATAATTCGTCAAAATTTGCCCCAATTGCGGTAATTCAGACCAAAATTGATTCAAAACCTGAGTAGGAACTAAAAATCCGGCTTTAACATTCTCTCTACGCTTCTCTGCTGCTACTGCCATTCCCACCACTCCTGCTAACTCCTCATCCCACACAGGAGCACCGCTAAATCCTGGCTCAACTTGATACCCAGGCACTTTAATATCTTCTATCTGTAGCCAGCCTTTGGCATTTTTGTCTCGCAATACTGCCGATGCCCATACCCCATGATCATGCCCTTTGGGAAAGCCAAAAACCCTAATCAAATGGTTCCACAAATCCTCGGCTGTCACTAAATGCACTGGTTGAGCGGAATCAGGTAATTTACTATTGAGCCTTAAGCCAGCAATATCTTCAATTACTTCAGTGTCCGAAACAGGTTTCCAAAACACCACACTAGCGGTTAGTTTCTGACCGGGAGCAATCAAGGGAAAATCCAAGTTAATGGGTTCACTAGGAGCGTCTTGAGTAGTTTGTAAAATTCCCAAGGCTTCAGTAATGACATGAGCACAGGTTAGCAAATAGCCGTTAGATGCTAAAAATCCTGCTCCCACAACTGCGCCATTGCTATGATAAATTCTAACAATAGACCTCTCCAAAAAACAAACTTATGGTAAAATAAGATAAAATTAATCACTTTTATCAACCTCAAAAACCATGAGCTACACTTGGAACTACATCCAAAAAAATCCTAAACAAACAAAAAGATTGCTA
>NZ_JAAHHC010000048.1:0-45922 GCF_010672265.1 Moorena sp. SIO3A2 | reverse complement strand
TCCTCCTAGGGCGATTTACTCGCCCTAGGAGGCGCGCACCTCAATGAAGGCAATTCCAACTCATCTGTATTTATCCTAAATGTAATCTTTAAAGTTTTTTATAGACTAAAGCCTAATTATGTCAGGCTAAATTAAAGATTATCCATTATTGTTTAGGTGAGCAGTTAAATTGAACCTAAACAAGGGGTTGTAATGGTATAAAAGCAAAGGTCATGAGCGATAATTTTAATAATAATTAAACTAGGGGTTAATCAAGAAAAGTTTTAGTTATGAGTTTAAATTTTCGCTTTGCCGTGGTAAGTGACCTACATATCGGGTTACCCCACACCATCTGGGATCATCCCAATCGGTTTCATTTGGTAGAAGTTAGTATTCCAGTCCTAGAAAGGATTCTGGAGGATTTAGAGCAGGAAGCCTTGGATTTCCTCCTCCTACCAGGAGACTTAACCCAGCATGGTGAACCAGACAATCATGCCTGGTTACAAAAGCGATTGAGCCAGTTGCCTTTTCCAGTGTACGTCGTACCTGGAAATCATGATGTCCCCAATATCTTACCCAATGAACACTCGATTGGACTAAAGGAATTTCCCTACTACTATCGCCAATTTGGTTATGAAAATCCCGAGCAGTTGTACTATACCTGTGAAGTTTTGCCTGGAGTACAGCTGATTGGGTTAAATTCTAACCAGTTCGATACCGGTGGTAAACAGGTAGGGCGTCTTGATCAGCAACAGCTGATCTGGCTTGAGCAAGTGCTTCCCCAGTGCCAGGATAAATTGGTGCTGGTGATGGTGCATCACAATGTCATCGAGCATTTGCCGGATCAAGCTAACCATCCCTTGGGACATCGGTATATCTTGGAAAATGCTCCAGTATTACACAATATTCTCAAAACTGCTGGGGTCAATCTACTATTTACAGGTCACTTGCATGTACAGGATATCGCCTATCAAGAGGGAGTCTACGAAATCACAACAGGTTCATTAGTTAGCTATCCTCACCCCTACCGGATATTGCAGTTGTGTACCGATAATCAGGGCAAAAGATGGTTGCAAATTGAATCTCATCGAGTGGAATCAGTCCCTGGTTGGGAAAACCTAACCCAAATATCTAGAGAATGGATGAGCGATCGCTCTTATCCATTCATGGTGAAACTCCTGACTTCTCCCCCCTTAAATTTACCCGATTCAGATGCCCAGAAACTTGCTCCCAGTCTACGCTACTTCTGGGCTCATATTGCTGATGGTGATGCTGTATTCAACTTTCCTGAGTTTCCTACCCCAGTTCGTCGCTATTTTGAGTCATTTAGCACCCATACCAGTGATGGTAAACCTGCTCTGATTGATAATCAGACCACTCTGTTGCTGACAAAAAACCAATGACTAAGACGGCTTTTATTGAAGAAATTCAACCACCACAACTAACCTCATAAGCTCAGGGATTTCCTCAACCAGGAAAGCCATCCTCTACTCCTTGACCTTGACCAGGAAAGCCATCCTCTACTCCTTGACCTTGACCAGGAAAGCCATCCTCTACTCCTTGACCTTGACCAGGGAAGTCATCCTCTACTCCTTGACCTTGATCCGGTAGCTGAACAGGAATTTCCGTTTCCGGCTCGGGTTCGGGTTCTGGCTCAGGTTCCGGCTCAGGCTCAGGTTCCGGCTCAGGTTCCGGCTCCGGTTCCGGCTCAGGTTCAGGTTCAGGCTCGGGTTCAGGTTCAGGTTCCGGCTCCGGTTCCGGCTCAGGTTCCGGCTCAGGCTCAGGTTCCGGCTCAGGCTCAGGTTCAGGTTCCGGCTCGGGTTCAGGTTCCGGCTCAGGTTCCGGCTCAGGCTCAGGTTCCGGCTCAGGCTCAGGCTCAGGTTCCGGCTCCGGTTCCGGCTCCGGCTCCGGTTCCGGTTCGGGCTCCGGTTCGGGCTCCGGTTCCGGTTCGGGCTCAGGTTCCGGCTCAGGTTCCGGCTCCGGTTCCGGCTCCGGTTCCGGCTCCGGTTCGGGCTCCGGTTCCGGTTCCGGTTCCGGCTCTAGTGGTTTGTCAACGTCTTCGGGATCCAGTTCAACAGTTTCATCATCCTGCTCAGTGTTAAGAAACTCACCGGTTTCTAAGGTAGACCTAATATCTAACTGGTTAACCTGATCAGTGATATCAGCATTGGAATTCTCAGAACCCACATCTTGATCGAAGACATCAACACCAGGATCAATCACAGTAAAATCAGCACTGGGAAACTCGTCCGATTCACTCCCCCGAAGACGAATGAAAGTAGGATTAACTATTATGTTGTTGCCCATAATAGGATCTTGCGCCTCTAGAGCATCTGCAATTTCCCCTCGCACTAAATCCAAAGCTTGATCTGGACTATCCGCCGGTTCTGTCTGGGTCAAATTCAGCCCCTTGACTAATTCACTGGTTTCATAAAACTCTCTGAGGTCAAATTCATAAACCTGCTCAATTCGATCCTCGGTTATGACCACGATCTGCCCAGCTTTTAATTCCCGACCTTGAGAACGAGTGCGATTATAGACCACAATACCGCTATTGGTCAGAGCTCCGACAATTGTTGTATTGGTGTCAGTGATATATCGCATGAACAGAGCTGACCCCCTAATCCCAGCTACAGCATTGGGTGTACGCACTCGAGTTTTACCCCGATCTGGAGGAATTAATAGCAGCAGTGTGCCATTGGATAGCTCAAAGGTACGACTTCTAGGTATAAATCGAAAGACAGCTAACTCTCCTTGTCGGGCTAGGGAACCATCATTGAAGCGCAGTTGAGCCATGGAGGAGCGAGCTGTTACCAGTGCATCTCCTATAGTCATGGCATCAGATGGACGGGCTGGTCGAGCTGACTGATTTTGAGGAATCAATCGCACTCGGTTACGTAGCTTCTCTACCACAGCACGAGTTAAAGGAATTTCGGCACTGACTGGTTTAGAAAAAATTAGTGAATTAACGCTCCATAGAGAGATGGAAAGTACTAGGACTGTCTTGCGAAACACGGGGCAACTCCAATAGCTCAAAGGTCAGTATTTTCAGGTAGTTGAGAGGTCAGCATTCAGCTATCAGCCATCAGCTGATTTAACAGAAATTAAACGAATGCTTAGCTATTTTCTTGATGCAGTCGCGTTTTCGACGCTGGGACTTTCCCGATAAGAACCTCAAGTAGCGTGCGTGGCACAGGCTTCGACGCTGGGAGGTAGCGCATTAGCTGATAGCTTACGGGGCTTTGGCGTTGCCTTCTCGAAAAGTAGGTACAAAACTCTCCTATACGAGATTCTGTAGGCTCTAATGCAAATCAGGATATTTTTTCCTCAGAGTAGTATGAAATACAGGTTGGTCAATCCTGAAAACACGGCTGGTCGTTAGTAATTATTAGCTGGGAGAAAAATCCTCTACCTACATTGAGCAATTTTGGTAAGCTGTTGCCCATTTAACTTGTCTATTGTTTAGTCTAGGTAAAAACACCAAACCCCTTTCCCATCATTCTCGGTGGCTCTGCCCCCTTGCCGATTCAATCTATCAATTAGATGCCTCAAAGCTTAGCAATGACTATTCTATAACAATGATTATTCAAACGTGATAGAGGTTTTAAGTTTAATTTTTGCTACAGATAAATTAGCGTTTATAAGCCTAAATAAACTTTTAGTAAATTAATGTTTTTTTGATTAAATATGGTATCAAAAAATAAAAATATTCACGACGAATATGATGATATTAAGGCTCCCCAGCACCAGATTAAAAAAAACTATTTAGCAACTTTGGGACATCTAATTTTATTAAGTACACTGACAATCAGTAAACCCGCTTGGTCTGGATGTCACCCTATAGACAGTATTTCCCATCAGTCAGCAGTCAGTTTAGTGTTTAGTGGTACAGAAAACCAAGCTAATACTAATCAGCTAAAACAGCATTGTACTCCTAAGTTATCTCAGGTTAAAATCGGGAGTGGTGGAGAACTATTATCTTCCTTTGTTGTTAGTGAGCACTCATCGGGTTCTAGCTCAACTGAGGTAGTTGACAGGTCACAGATATCTCAAGGTAAACCTGCTTCTGGAGATAATCGTTCAAACTCAGATTCCAAAGCTAATGATCGAGACCCGGAACTGGGGGTGCTGCGTTTGCGGCTCCAAGAAAAACCACCGACTCCCCGTAAACCTACAGTATATTTACAGGGTAGAGTCAGTTATTTCAGAAGCGATAATATTTTCGCTGGAGTCGATCCAGTTGATGATGGTTTGTTGAAACCAGGACTAACCCTATTAGCTCTACCATCCCTCGGACCTGACACTAAGCTCATAACGTCAGTAAGTGGTAATGTAGTGCGTTATGGAGATAGATCCCAACTTGATTATAATCAACTGAAAGTTAAGCTGGGAGTTCGTCAGCAGCTATTGAAAAGAACCTATGGGGAGTTAGGATGGAGCAATCAACAGTTATTCAAGCAAGAGGGAGGCGATCGCTTCGCTCATTATAATTCTCTGTATCTTAGACTCAGCCGACGGGATTGGTTAGCAAAGCACTTAGCCTTAGATACGTCCTATAAGTTAAACCTACGTTTTGCTGATCCAGACACACGATCTAAGATTAGTAATGTTTTCAGAGCATCTTTAGCCTATTACCCCTACCCCCGATTTAAAGCAGCTATTAATTACCAAATTGCCTTATCTGATTATACCGAAAGGGAACGGTATGATGACTATCATCAGTTAATTGGTCGTGTCAGTTATAAGATTTCTAGCAATAGTCAAATTTATTTGTATGGTGGACAAAGCTTTGGTTCGTCGTCCAACTCCAGAATTAATTTTGATGGGACAGTTTTCGGTACAGGGATGAGTTTTAATTTACCTCTGTTTTGAGCAAGTCAGATTGTACGCTTTTCAGCAGCCAGCCGTCAGCCGTCAGCCGTCAGCCGTCAGCTGAATTCTTACCTCCAAAGCGCCCCTATTCACAATTTAAATGTATGACAGCATTAGCTAAGTTGTATATGGTATAATAATTTATAATAAAAGCGTAGTCGTTATGAGTTTGCTTTAATGTCCAACTCCCCTGTAGAAAATCTTGTCATCATCGGTTCTGGTCCTGCCGGTTACACAGCAGCGATTTATGGCGCACGAGCTAACCTGAAACCCTTAATGTTTGAAGGCTTCCAAGCTGGGGGAATCCCTGGTGGACAGCTGATGACTACCACAGAAGTAGAAAACTTCCCTGGCTTCCCAGAGGGAATCACCGGACCTCAATTAATGGAACGGATGAAGGCTCAAGCAGAACGCTGGGGAACGGAATGCTATACCGAAGATGTGATCTTTGTAGATTTAAGTCAGCGTCCCTTCATTGTGCGCTCTGAGGAACGGGAAGTAAAAACCCATAGTATTGTGATTGCTACCGGAGCAACAGCGAAACGGTTGCATTTACCCAGCGAAGCTCAGTACTGGAGTAATGGTATCTCAGCTTGTGCCATCTGTGATGGTGCATCTCCCCTTTTCAGTGGTCAGGAAGTGGCGGTAGTCGGGGCGGGTGACTCAGCGGCAGAGGAAGCTGTATATTTGACCAAGTATGGCTCCCATGTTCATATGCTAGTACGTCGGGATGAGATGCGAGCTAGTAAAACCATGCAAGACCGGGTGTTGAATAATCCCAAAATTACTATTCACTGGAATACTCAGCCAGTGGATGTGTTTGGAGAAAATGGTTCGATGACTGGGGTAAGAGTCCAGGATACTCAAACTGGTGAACAAAAGGATATTTCAGTTCGGGGAATGTTTTACGCTATTGGTCACACTCCTAACACGTCCTTGTTTAGAGGACAACTGGAGTTAGATCAGGTGGGTTACATTGTCACTAAATCCGGCTCGGTGGAAACCAGTGTAGAGGGAGTCTATGCGGTTGGTGATGTCCAAGACCATGAGTTCCGTCAAGCCATCACTGCGGCTGGGACAGGTTGTATGGGGGCTATGTTAGCAGAACGCTGGCTATCTGCCAATAACCTAACTCATGAGTATCATCAACAACCGGCATCAGAACAGCCAACGGCTGAAAAACCTGAAGAAACGGAAGAAAAACCAATAGCTGAGACGGCGGAAACCTTTGATATCAAGGAAACACGCCATCTGGGGGGCTATGCCTTGCGTAAACTGTTCCATGAAAGCGATCGCATAATCATGGTCAAGTATATTTCCCCCAGTTGTGGTCCTTGTAAGGTTCTCAAGCCCATGCTGGATAAAGTAGTAGATGAGTATAATGGCAAAATTCACTTTGTCGAGATCGATATTGACCAAGACAAAGAAATAGCTGAAAATGCTCAAGTGGTGGGAACACCTACCGTACAGTTATTTAAGGACAAAGAGTTCCTAGCGGAATTTAAAGGAATTAAGCAAAAGAGTCAGTATCGTCAAGCCATTGAACGCCATTTACCTACTACTGTTTAATAGATAGGCAAAAGGCAAAAGGCAAAAGGCAAAAGGCAAAAGGTAGACAAGATTGTTTATCTGATCAGTATGATAAATGCGTAAGCTTTCAGCTGTCAGCCGTCAGCTTATTTTATTCAAAAGCTGTTCGGTATAGCATGCGTTATGGGCATAAACTGTTCGCTGTAGCGTGACTACAGACCCAAAGCTGATAGCTGTTCGGTGTAGCGTGCGCGTAGTGCATTAGCTGATAGCTGATAGCTGATAGCTGATAGCTGATAGCTGATAGCTGATAGCTTACATAAATGCTATGACTATCAAGGATGAAGGATGACCTCAACCAAACAATCATTCCCCAGCTTTTTGTCTTTTACTAGAGGGCCTAGTCTATCCATCAAACTAATGGTAGCGGGACTAGTGATTACTGGGTGCTTTATCGTAGTAGCCCTTTTCGCTCCCACCTTTCAAGCTTGGGGATGGCTACAAGACCCTACCCAGTCCCTCAGTAATCCCATTCATGAACCACCGAGCTGGAATCACTGGTTTGGTACCTCTCGCCAGGGTTATGATGTCTTCTCTCGCACCTGGTTTGGCTCTCAAGCTGCTCTAAAAGTAGTCGTTCTCGCCACCACCCTCAGCCTGATAATTGGTGTCCCTTTGGGGTTAATAAGTGGTTATCTCGGTGGCAAACTCGATCGGGTATTACTGTTTTTAATGGATACGATCTATACCTTGCCAGGACTACTGCTATCGGTGACTCTGGCCTTTGTAGTCGGTAGAGGAGTCTTCAATGCTGCGATCGCATTAAGTATTTCCTATGTCCCCCAATACTATCGGGTAGTCCGGAATCACACCACTAGCGTCAAAACTGAATTGTTCATCGAAGCCGCTCAAGCCCTGGGAGCTTCCCCTGGTAGGATATTATCGCGCTACCTATTTCTCAATGTGATTCAAAGTGTACCAGTTCTATTTACCCTCAACGCCGCTGATGCCATTTTAATCTTGGGAGGACTGGGATTTTTAGGATTAGGATTGCCAGAACAAACCCCAGAGTGGGGTCATGACTTACGTCAAGCCCTCGATGCCTTACCAACTGGCATTTGGTGGACAGCGCTTTTCCCTGGTTTAGCCATGACACTGATGGTGGTAGGATTGTCCTTAGTAGGAGAAGGATTAAGTGAGTTGATTAATCCCCGATTTCGTCAGAAACATTGAAATTTTATAAAACCCTCTTGCATTTTGCCTTTTGCCTTTTGCCTTTTGCCTTAAAATGACTCAGGACAAATGACTCAAAACTAATGACCCAAGCCATAGGCATTGATTTAGGTGGCACTGCGATTAAGTTGGGACGCTTCCGTGAAGATGGAACCGAACTGGAGTCTCTAACAGTAGATACACCCCAACCTGCAACACCGACAGCGGTGATCGAAGCAATAGTAGCAGCAATCTCTCGTCTCGATACCAGGGAAGACGTGATTGGTATCGGGCTTGGATGTCCTGGCCCTGCCGATGTTGCTGGTAGAATTGCTAAGGTTGCGATTAACCTAACGGATTGGCACGATGTTCCCCTAGCCGATGAGTTAGAAGCCAAAGTCGGTTATCCCACAGTTGTTGCTAATGATGCTAACTGTGCTGGTTTAGGAGAAGCTTGGTTAGGGGCTGGTCGTCGGTTTAGGAATTTGATTCTACTCACCCTAGGCACAGGAGTAGGAGGGGCAATAATTTTCGATGGTCAACTCTTCACAGGTCATCTCGGGTCTGCTGGGGAGTTGGGGTTAATTAATCTATATCCCGATGGTCCCGAGTCTAATACTGGTAATCGGGGTTCTCTAGAGCAATACCTTTCCATTAGGGCAATCCGAGGCAACAGTGGCAAAGAACCAGCAGAACTTGGTAAATTAGCCCAGCAAGGAAACCAGGAAGCTTTAGAATTTTGGGCAGATTACGGACGCTTATTAGGGATTGGGCTAACTAGTTTTATTTATCCACTGACACCAGAAGCCATTATCATTGGTGGTGGCATCAGTGCTAGTGCCGAATTTTTCTTGCCAACAACTCTAGCAGAAATAGAGCAACGAGTTTTGCCTTCCTCCCGTACTGGTTTAGAGTTACTTAAAGCAGAATTAGGTAATCGAGCGGGGATGGTGGGAGCAGCACGATTGGCCTGGCAAAAACATCTGAAATGAAGAATGAAGAATTTAGAATGAAGAATTTAGAATGAAGAATTTAGAATTTAGAATTTAGAATTAATTTAGTGCGTAGGGTGTGTTAGGGGCGGGCTTGCCCTAATTTTCCACTTCGTAGCCAGTATTAGAATAGGCCGCCCCGTAACGCACCACCAAGTAGAATTTAGAATTTAGAATTTAGAATTTAGAATTTAGAATTTAGAATTTAGAATTTAGAATTTAGAATTTAGAATTAATTTAGTGCGTAGGGTGGGTTAGGGGCGGGCTTGCCCTCATGTTAAACCTTGAGTACCAGTGTTGGGACAGTCCGTCCGAAAATTGTAACGTCAATTCTTGTCCACTGTTCCCTGTTCCCAGATCCGCTGTTCCCGACAACTGCCGCGAAGTCTATTGATTGCAAAAAACCATGATTGCCAGTCCACAGCCTTACCGGATGACTCCCCAAGAATACCTGGAGTGGGAACCGACTCAAGAGATTCGTTATGAGTATATTGATGGGGAAGTCTTCGCCATGACCGGAGGCTCGAAACCCCACAACCGGATTGCTTTAAATCTGGCCAGTGATCTAAATACTCACCTACAAGACAGTAGCTGTGAGGTTTATATCGCAGATGTGAAGGTAAAAATATCTTCAGTTCGTTCCTACCACTACCCAGATGTAGTAGTAACTTGTGATTCCAGAGATCAAGAGTCTAACCAGTTTATTGAGTATCCCTGTCTAATTGTAGAAGTGCTCTCACCCTCTACAGAGGCATACGACCGGGGGAATAAGTTTGCCAAATACCGTAAGCTAAAAACCTTGCAAGAGTATGTTCTAATCCAGTCAGAGACAATAGGAGTAGAGTGCTTTAGGCGTAATCAGCAAGGGTTTTGGGTACTTTATCCCTATGAAAAAGGGGATACCTTTACCCTCGAAAGTGTCAACTTTTATCATAATGTAGAATTTAGAATGTAGAATTTAGAATTGGGAATTTAGAATTTAGAATTGGGAATTTAGAATTTAGAATTGGGAATTTAGAATTTATTTATAGCGTTTATCATAGCTATGATGTACAGAGATTTTGTTTGCTTATTACCTATTCCTTGTTCCCTAAAATCCATAAATTTGTACCTCATCAGTTTGATAATTACTATAGAATTAGTTTTGAGCCTTAGTGTTTTTAATAATTGCATGAATAATAGAAATTAATTCGTTGGATTCATTGAGTAAAGACAGCAATCTTGGTTCTAGGTTTTTCTCGGTGGCGATTAAGATTTTCAACCAATAATTGGTCTCTCTAGCTTCCTTGAGGGATATACTCATTTTATGAATAAAGTCTCGTTTACTTTCTGCATTTTGTGCTTCCTCAACATTTGCTCCAATACTTGTTCCAGAGCGGATTAATTGTTTGCTTAAATCATATCCAGTTCCACCATTTTGTCTCAGAAATTTACAGAGATTGACTATTCTTACGCTAAACTTTAGCGTTCTTTCTTGTATATCTTTTTTTGTCATTCTTGAGGAGCAGATCTAATTTAAGAATTTACTTTTAGTTTACTTTATCAATAAATGTATAAATATAAAAATGAATAATTTAGAATTTAGAATTAAGAATTAAGAATGAAGAATGAAGAATGAAGAATTTAGTTTTGTAGGGTGGGCAAGGGGAAATAAATTGGTTAGAGCCCTTAAGTTGACCAATCCCCTTGCCCACCAGGATTAACTAATGAAGAATTTAGAATGAAGAATGAAGAATTTAGTTTTGTAGTTTTGTAGGGTGGGCAAGGGGAAATAAATTGCTTGGATCCCTTAAGTTGACCAATTACCTTGCCCACCAGGATTAACTAATGAAGAATTTAGAATGAAGAATGAAGAATTTAGAATGAATTTTTAGCCTTAGCTAGTTTTGTAGGGTGGGCAAGGGGAAATAAATTGCTTGGATCCCTTAAGTTGACCAATTACCTTGCCCACCAGGATTAACTAATGAAGAATTTAGAATGAAGAATGAAGAATTTAGAATGAATTTTTAGCCTTAGCTAGTTTTGTAGGGTGGGCAAGGGGAAATAAATTGCTTGGATCCCTTAAGTTGACCAATTACCTTGCCCACCAGGATTAACTAATGAAGAATTTAGAATGAAGAATGAAGAATTTAGAATGAATTTTTAGCCTTAGCTAGTTTTGTAGGGTGGGCAAGGGGAAATAAATTGCTTGGATCCCTTAAGTTGACCAATTACCTTGCCCACCAGGATTAACTAATGAAGAATTTAGAATGAAGAATGAAGAATTTAGAATGAATTTTTAGCCTTAGCTAGTTTTGTAGGGTGGGCAAGGGGAAATAAATTGCTTGGATCCCTTAAGTTGACCAATTACCTTGCCCACCAGGATTAACTAATGAAGAATTTAGAATGAAGAATGAAGAATTTAGAATGAATTTTTAGCCTTAGCTAGTTTTGTAGGGTGGGCAAGGGGAAATAAATTGGTTAGAGCCCTTAAGTTGACCAATTACCTTGCCCACCCTACAGGATCTGACTTTTTGGTGGGCAAAATTCCTAGAGTTTTCCCTACAGCTGATCTGTGCTCACCTTTTGCCCACCCTACAGATCTGACTTTTTGGTGGGCAAAATTCCTAGAGTTTTCCCTACAGCTGATCTGTGCTCACCTTTTGCCCACCCTACAGGATCTAAATTCTAAATTCTAAATTCTAAATTCTAAATTCTTCATTCTTCATTCTAAATTCTAAATTCTAAATTCCTTGGGAAACAAAACCAGCCCAAAAGAAAGGATGAGCAAAAGGAAAATCTTCCTTACTCAAAGACTCCAAACGCTTTTGCTGTATCTCGAATTTATCGACAATTGTGACCCACTTATCCAACTCTTCCTGATCTCCCTGATCTTTGGCATTCTGTTTAGCAGTATTGGCCTCTTTTAACTTTTGTTCCAGATGTTCCGTTAACTGAGTCTGATAATTATCAGCAAACTCCTTTCCGGTTAAATTGCGCAATTTAATTTGCCCTTGCTGTAGTGCTTGGGAGCGGCTCATCCCTGACCGGCGGCCATGGTAGTAAAAAATCGCTAATAAAGCACTGGCCAAATCATCTACGGACCACTGGGTACTAACCACACTCCTGGCTCCAGCACAGAGAAAACCGGTAGCTAGACTAAGCAAGTCATCAGTAATGTCGGTAACAGTGAAATTAACCTCGCAGGCTGAGGCAAAAACTTCGGAAAGATTGGGCATGCGCCAACCAGGAGTTAAGAGTTGACCCAGGGTAAGGGAACCATCTCCTAACCGTAAATGAGATTCCAAGAGCTCCATGGGGTTAGATTGGGCATGATGGCTGGAGTGGAGGATATGCACTTGCTGGGCTAAGGTGTGGTATGATTTGACCGTGGCATTCCGTCCTTGTAAGCGCTGCTTAGCAGGAACCTGATACATTTCCGCCAGGGTTTTGCATTCAAAACTGGTAAAGGGCAGATCCTCGGTAGCATCTTCGACTATACCCATTTCTTGACCTGGGATTGCTGGGCGTTGGTGGCAATAGTGGAGGATTTGGCAACTGGGAACCAAGCGAATACGAAAGCGATCGCATAAATAAGTAGTGTTGGTAACAGGTTTAGTGCCAGAGGATTTGGAGGATTTGCTGGCGAAGACCATACCCCGATTTTGGGCAAGAGAACTCTTTTCTTGCTCTGCTGCTAATAAACCCTCTTGCTCTCCCCGTTTTAAGGGCAACGCCGCAAAAGGAATCTGATGTAAATATCGATAAGGCACAATAATCAACTCCTCAATCCCAGTCAGATAGTGTCCCACCAGCTCCTGCAACTGCAAGCGCTCAGCAAGTTCCTCAAGAAAATCCCCTATCTTCTGTTTCCATTCACTTTGTGCCTCAACATAGGGCTTGAACCAATTATTGAAGATCCAAATCTGTAAAGTTTTCCACCCCTGTCCTTGACAAGTGAAAACTTGAGGACTGCGATCCTTAAACAGGATAAAAATATGGGTATGCTCTCTTGTTGTGTAAAAACTAAGCAGAGCAGTGGTTGATTCTTCGATTAACTGCTGCATTTGCTCCCAATCGAGATGCTCCACCTGGACTTGTCCTGCCAAAACCGGGTCATAGCGGCGCAGTTGTTGCCAAACTTGCTGTTTTTTTGCCTCTAATTCCTGGATTTCTTTCTGGTATTGTAATAAAGCTTCCCTAGTCAAGGATTGATCAGATTGTTTCACTGGCATTCCCAATGACATGGTTTTATTAGGACTTCCTGCTAGAACTGGAACAACCTCCGAAGCAGAACCAAAACGGAGGAGATTGATACGCTGTTGCAGTTCCTCGTAGTCCTGCAAAAGCTGTTTTACTTCTGGGACAATTTCTCCTCCTTGGTAGAGTTCATTACTAGCCATCATATCTACCAAGCGTTGGGCACGAGAACGTTCAGTATATTCCAGTCCTTTTTCGATCTGACCTAAATTGAGGCAAGCTTGTACTATGTTGCCATATACGTAAATGGAATCAGCAAGAATCTCTTGGCGACGCTCCTCATCAATTGCCCAACTCCGGCTTTGTTCTACCGCTTGGATAGCTAGGGCGTAGCCTTCGATAGCTAGTTGCCAATTGTTATTGTCCAGAGCAAGGTTACCTAAATTGCAAGCTGTGTGCAGACAATCGAGAGGGAAGTTTTCTGGAGTACGGATTTGTAGGGAATTTCTATAATGAGCGATGGCTTGTTCAAGATTATCGGCTCTATCTCCTTTGATTTTTTTATAGGCAACACCGAGATTGTTTTGAGTTGTTGCCCAATCTTGGGGAAATGCCGACTTTGTAAAGATTTTTAGGGCATTTTTATAATGAGCAATGCCTTGTTCTATATTATCAGATTTTTCCCCTTTTATTCTATCAGAGTAGGCATTACCGAGATTGTTTTGAGTCATTGCCCAATTTTGGGGAAATGCGAACTTAGTATAGATTTGTAGAGCATTTTCATAATGAGCGATGGCTTGTTCAATATTATCAGCTCTCTCCCCTTCTATTCCGTTACGGTAGGTATTGCCGAGATTTTGTTGAATCCCTGCCCAATGTTGGGGACATGTGGACTTGGTACAGATTTCTAGGGCATTTTTATAAGCACAGATTGCTTTTTTTAAATTATCTAATTTATGATGATCGGATTGATATAATTTTTGATACAATTTATTTTTTATTGAATGAACATTGCCGATAATAGTTTGGATTTTATATCGTTCAAATAAATTCATTTTCTCATAAATTTTTAGGGCATTGTTTAAATGCAAACTTGCTTGTTCGAGGTTATCGGCTCTATCTCCTTTGATTCTGTTGAAGTAGGCATTGCCGAGATTGGATTGAGTCCTTGCCCATTGTTTAGGAAATGCCGACTTGGTACGGATTTTTAGGGCATCTTTATAAGCACTGATTGCTTCTTCGATATTATCGGCTCTATCTCCTTTGATTCTGTCGACGTAGGCATTGCCGAGATTGTTTTGAGTCATTGCCCAATGTTGGGGAAATGCTGACTTGGTAAAGATTTTTAGGGCATTTATACAATGAGCAATCGCTTGTTCAATATTATCTGCTCTCTTCCCTTTTATTCTCTCACAGTAGGCACCGCCGAGATTGGTTTGAATCATTGCCCAATCTTGGGGAAATGCCTCCAAGGTAAAAACTATATCAATGACTTGATAACTAGCAATGGCAATTTCTAGGTTACTGGCTATGTCGCCCAGAGTAAACTGTTGAATCAAAATGCCGAACTCGAGAATAACTCTAGCAACATCTTCAGCTAATTTTGGCTGAAGTTGAGGGAGGGTTTCCCTTGCCCAAGATTGCAATATCTGCTCTAAATTTTTATCTAGCTTGTCGAGATTCTTTTGGAGTAGGGGGTAAACTGACTGAGGGCGATGGTCAGTTTCAACTGCCCGTAAGATGGACATTAAGAAGTTGCCATACTCTTGAAATTGTTGTTTGTCCATATTAGTCTACTGTGTTTCCTGTTACCTAATTCTAAGCAGATGCTTTTACTACCTGGAATGAGCGATAAAATGCTTGCCAATTATTGCTATCTCCTGCCAACCTTGCCCACAATTCCTTAAGCCGTTCCGGATTCCAAATCGGAACTGGTTCTTCTTGATTAGGAGTTAACCAAGGAAAATCTAAGGAATCTTCTAAGACAATAGCCAGAAACTCCTCTTGCCCTACCGTATCAAATGTTATCTCTTCACACATTGCCCCTGACTGAGGCATCAGCATTTTCTTTTGTGTGAGTCGATTATCTGGAGCAAAAGCTTGGGAAGGACAGACTACATAGTTGGTAACTACATCCTTGTTATCTATACCGCGATTTAGTAACAACAGATGCTTTTGGTTACAATTTAGCTCCACATGCATATACTAAGGAACGTCTACAACAATTTCATGCTTCTTCCTTGTAGGTCCAACCATGCCTTTAATAGAATCTGGAGTAAAACGAAGCCAATGGGAAGGAGATGCCGCTTTTTTAATCAGGGTTTGCCAAAGCCCATCCATTTGCCAGTAAGGGAATTTATGATCCCATAACCAGCCATAAGCAATTCGCCAAGGAGATTGTTTGTCATCCGCTGGTCTTCCTCGTTTATTCTCCCAATTTACCCCATTTTTATTCATTTCCTCCCCAAACTGCTTTTTCAGCTTTTTCAATACTTCGGCCAGGGTAGCATTAATACTTTGTTCATTAAACCCTCCCAGTTTTTCGTCCATTTTGCGAGCAATGTCCACATTCTCTTCTTGCCAGTTTTCAGGACTAAAACGCAGTAGAAAGCATAGTTTTTGGGTTTCGGATCTTTTCGATATCGGGAAAATCTGGTCAGCGATGTATTCAATGAACTGTTGTTGTTGAGATTGTTGGTTGTTCATGGTATTTATCATAAGAAAGGGAGCAGGCAGCAGGCAGCAGGGAGTAGGGAGTAGGCAAGAGGCAAGAGGCAAGAGGCAAGAGGTAGAACAGGCTTCCAGCCTGTGATACTTAACTCCCATAAGCTGTTCGCGTAGCGTGCGCATAGCGCATTAGCTGATAGCTGATGCGCTATGCGCTGAATGCTTAACTAAATTCTGCCATGTAGATTTCGATTTGTGTTAGGTTAACAGCAATTTTTATTTGTTTTTATTTTAGGATATTTTAGTTTATTACTTCATAGTTATAATACCTATTTTTATTTAGGTATATTTTCCAGTAAATACCATCAAAGTTTTTTATATCAAACTCCTATACACCTATTTTTTTAGTCAATAGGCTAGAAGTCAGAAGCATTTTAAGCTATCAGCTATCAGCTATCAGCCATTCGCGTAGCGTGTTTGGCCAAGGCTGACGGCTGACGGCTGAATGCTTACTAACCATTTCACTTGAAAATAATGACTATGACCAAGAAGACTAATCGCAACCGAAAACGTTGGCTATTAATAGAGTTCGTTGTGGAGTTACTAGCTTTATTCCTTGATGCAAACCTAATCATAGTGTTGAATCTTTGCGTGTTGATTTGGCGTTGGCTCAGGGAAGAAGAAGAGGAGGAGTAGGGTCGATATCATAGTTGCCAAAAAGAAAGTAAGTGTGGGAAGGGTGGGGAGATGGGGAGTGTAAGCTCAACAGGATTTTTTTCCCTCTTCCCTCTTCCCTCTTCCCTGCTCCCGTCTTGATGCAGTCGCTCATGGGGGAAACCCCCAAGACCGCGCTGCATCGCTGCTCCCTGCTCCCTAAAACCTAGATATTTGTACCTCACAAGTCTTAGAATTGCTATAGTTGTAGTCTACTACTTGTTTTAGTAAAGGCACCCTCAGCCCAATATCAGCCATGAAATTCATCAGCCCCAAAACCGACTTTGCCTTTAAAAAAATCTTTGCCTCCCAGGAAAGTAAGCCGATTCTGATTAGCTTCCTCAATGCTCTTGTCTATCACAATCAACCTCTCATCCAAGATTTAGAAATTATTGATCCTTATCAGTCTTCTCCTCTGCCAATCCTCAAAGACTCTTTCCTCGATGTGAAAGCTAAGCTGAGGGATGGTTCTCTAGTGATTATTGAAATGCAGGTTTTGCAGGTAGAGTCTTTTGCTCGTCGAGTTTTGTATAACGCAGCTAAAGCTTACTCACTACAATTAGGTAAAGGGGAAGGCTACCGTTATCTCAAACCAGTGATTGCTCTGACCATTACCGATTTTATTATGTTTCCTGAGAATAATCAGGTAATTAATCATTTTGAGTTCCGAGAAAAAAGTACCAACATCAGCTACGTAGAAAATTACTTACAATTATTGTTTGTAGAGTTACCGAAATTTGAGAAGCAGTTGGAGGAGTTAGAAGACTTGGATGAGTTGTGGATGTATTTTTTAAAAAATGCCCCTTCCTTAGATACAGTCCCAGATAAAATGGCACAACTCCCAGAGTTTCAACAGGCATTTGGCATTGCGTCTCAGGCGAATTTAACCAGGAAGGAGTTGGAGGAACTAGGAAAACGAGAAATGTTTATTCATGACCAACAAGGGCTGATTCTTTTTGCTGAGAAACAAGGGATAGAAAAAGGAATGAAACAAGGGAGAGAAGAAGGTGAGAAAGAAAAAGCCCAAACAATTGCACGCCAACTTCTGCCTCTTTTGGATGATGAAACCATTAGCCAAACTACTGGCATACCTGTAGAGGAAATTAGGAAGCTTCGCTGAACAAGTCAAAAAGCAATAGACTAATGAAGAATTTAGAATGAAGAATTTAGAATTAATTTTTAGCATTAGCCAGCCTAGTACGTAGGCTGCGTGATAAGACGGGCTCGTCCTGATTTTTCGCCTCTTCGCTAGTTGGGAAAGTCCGTCCGAAAATATTGATAACGGGCAAGATGCCCATTCCACAAATATTGATAACGGGCAAGATGCCCATTCCACCAAGATGCCCATTCCACCAAGATGCCCATTCCACAAATATTGATAACGGGCAAGATGCCCATTCCACCAAGATGCCCATTCCACCAAGATGCCCATTCCACCAAGATGCCCATTCCACCCACCGGGTCAACCTAAATTGCTCCTGAACTGTTCCCTGTTCCCGATTCCCGATTCCCGATTCCCGACTCCTCACCCAATTGAAAACTGCTGTAATTCAGTAAGCATTGTCCCACATTTCATGGTAGGATCGGTTGGCAAAAAGCTACTGTGCAGGCCCAATCAAAGGGCTTTAGGCAAGGATTTAGAACCTTTCAAAGGAGACAACTAATAATGAACCTGAATGACTTGATCGAAGAAAAATTAAACTATTATGCTCAGAAGATTGTTTCTGGCGGTAGCAAAACCGACGAAATGGCGGTTGGGGAAATTACCTTCTATGTCGCTCTGCGTCGCGTAGTAAATGGTAAAGGAACCCTGCAAGACGTGGGTATGATGGATGCTATCAACGACACCCTCCAAAGCTTAGGACTTGTCGAGGAAGGAAAAACCTTCTACAAATAATTTGCCCATCAATAAGTTTGAGTGATCGGCAATCTTGTAAATTGGATTTTATACCTCAATCCAACCACCACCAAGCAACTTTTTTTGGGAGCATCCCATTTTGGAAACAATATTACCCAAAGCAACGATATTTCAAGGGTTTCAGCCCCCTAAAAAGAGCTAACGTGCCAAATTGGGATGCTCCCCTTTTTTTGGCCTAATATGGCATTGGAGCGGATGTGAAACCAAAAGTGTTTAGCTTTGTTATAAAATGGTTTCACACCGCTCAACTTTACCTTTATGTCGTTTCAGATTAACTGTGGCTAGCTAGCTTGGCTTTTGGCGTTCCTGAATCAAGTAATGAATAGCAGTAGAGTGGGCATCCTGCCCGCTCGACCAGATATTGATAACGGGCAAGATGCCCCTTCCACCAAGATGCCCATTCTACAGGTGTGACCCAAGGGCGCGAGCAATCCCTCGCGCCCTAGGAGGCGCGCACCTACTCTTAAAATCATTCTATTATTCAGCAACGCCTAAAATAGGTAAGCATTGGTTTAATCTGAGTTACGGAAAGCTGACCACTGACCGCTGACAGCTGACTGCTTACTAATTCAGTAATTTCTCGGAATAAATCGAGGATTATTGTAGCTTTCGTAAATCTTAATTTCTGATCAACATAGATTAAAAAACTATAAATTATTATGTTAGGTTTTAATCAAAATAACTTCATGATTCCAATTTCAACTGGCATGGTAATAACGCAGGATTTGCGAAAAGAACTAGAAACTATTGAAATTGATAATAAATACGAAGATTGCCTGTTCATGAAATTAGAGGGGACTATCGTTCAGCCAGATAAAATTGACCTATTCTTAACTATAAACTTTCATGATCAATTTTTAGAACTACCCGGTGGTAGCATCAAACTTGGGCTAACCGGTGGAGAGCTAAGGCTGAACTTAACCAATGGCAAACTTCCCTATTATCACCGTGGTTTCAATGATGATTTTAAGGTTTCCATAGAGAAAAAGCGAAGGTCAAAGCAAGGTAGTAAAATTAACCATGACAATAAGATGTCCATGGGTTTAGACCCTACTTCCAATCAAATTGAGTTCAACCTTGGCACAGAATTAAATCTCAGAAAAAATATCAATCACGAAAAAACTGATGAATTCACCATCATGGATTACCAGATCACATCCAAAGGTGGAGAAAGCAGTCCAGCCTGGGTTTTTGCTGCCAAAAGTGGTGAGCCATTATTAACTGGAACCCTGAGCAGTATATGGTTAGGCAGTAAAGAAATTCCAGCTGGTCATGTCTTGATTCATGAAGGAGAATCTATCAATGCACTCTACATTGTCCTAGATGGCATCTTAACCGTTTCCGTTGAAGCTTGGAAAAGTCTGGAAATTGCTCGATTATCCAACGGTGAAGTAGTCGGAGAAATGTCTTTTGTGAAAGATCATCCCCCTTCCGCTACAGTTAAAGCTTTAGAAGACTCCATTGTGTGGTCAATTGATCGAGCTAAATTAACCCATAAACTAGAGAAAGACCCCCGTTTTGCAGCTCGTTTTTATCGATTGCTTGCTGCTGCTATTGCTGATCGAATACACCTGACCACAATTAGCTTACTTTACTTCGAGAAAGAGTATCAGATAGAAGACCCGATGGCGACTCACCTGAAGATTGATGAACTAACAACGTCCAGTCAATATAGGTTCATGGCTACACCCATTCATAACGAGTCGATCAAAACCTATGAAAAAGTTATTTTAGACAAAACTAAAGCAGCGTTACTGATTAATGGAGTGATTGAATCTTAAGCGATCAGCTATCAGCTATCAGTTTTCAGCCTGACCGCTGACCACTGACCGCTGACCACTGACCACTGACCGCTGAAGGCTGACCGCTGACCGCTGACCGCTGACCGCTGACCGCTGACCGCTGATAGCTGACAATTAATCGTCTTTTTTAATTACTTTAAACTCATCTAGCAATTGCACCCAAGTGATAGCATCTCTCTTGTCATAAACCCACCCGATCAGATTGATATCTCCTGTTTCCCAAGCAAATTTCCACCAAGCATCTAACTGTTCTTCAGTAACATCTAATCCTATTATTTCATTTTTAAAAGTATCACTGGTAGGCTGACTAGAGTGATGCCCCTGGATAAACTGTTGCCAGTCAGCTACGGTAAACTTAAAATCGTAATCCTGTGCTACCTTAACTACCTCTTCTGGATTTCTAGTAGCTATTAGCTGCTGTTTTAAATCTTCTTGTAGAGAAATAGCATGGAAAAATTGAGCAACATTTTCTGTAGAGATTGTAGACATTGTAGATATTAGCTATAAAAAATGCGTCACTCATGGACGCCAGTTAATCGAGTTTACATCTATTATTATAAATAATTAGTCAGCGGTCAGCGGTCAGCCGTCAGTGGTCAGTGGTCAGCGGTCAGCGGTCAGCCGTCAGTGGTCAGCCGTTGGCCTTTGGCTGAAAACTGATAGCTGATAGCTGATAGCTTAATGCTGATAGCTGATAGCTGATAGCTGATAGCTTAATGCTGATAGCTGATAGCTGATAGCTGATAGCTTAATGCTGATAGCTGATAGCTGATAGCTGATAGCTGATAGCTGATAGCTGATAGCTAATAGCTTAATATTTTATTTCCAAGACGATAAAGGTGGTGTCTCTAACAAGGCAGCACTGAGACTGTCGTGAATCTTGGCATTAGTTGCCAGAATCCGCCCAGAATTAATATCAATAGGACTGCCATCATAAGCAGTAACTTTACCACCAGCTTCTTCTAGGATAACGATACCAGCGGCTACATCCCAAGGAGAAAGCCCTCGTTCCCAATAGCCATCCAATCGTCCACTAGCAACATCACACAAATCGATGGATGCAGAACCACTACGGCGAACGCCTTGAGTCAGATGAGTCAGGTAACAGAACTCGGCATAGTTGTTATCGGAAGTCTGCCGCCGGTCATAGGCAAATCCAGTGACTAACAAGCTCTTACCCAGGTCAGAGACTTGGGAAACCTGGATTGGCTGACCATTGCAGGTTGCCCCTAAGCCCACAGCTGCGCACAATAACTCATCCCGAAAGGGATTATATACTGCTCCCACCTGAGGCTTGCCGTCAATCAACAACCCCACAGAGGTAGCAGCAATGGGGTATTGATGGGCATAATTAGTAGTACCATCCAGGGGGTCAATCGCCCATAGGTATTTACTTTCATTGTCTCCCAGTTGACCGGATTCTTCTGCCAGAATCGAATGGTCTGGCACATCGTTTTTGAGTATATCTAAGACTACTGCTTCTGCTTCTTTATCAGCTGCAGTGACTAAATCTCCAGGACGACCTTTCTCTTCTACAGTTTTGAGATTGCCCCAGTAAGTTTTCAAAACATCACCAGCAGCAGTGGCAGCTTTAGCGGCAATATCAAGGAAAGTTTGTAGTTGTTCGGAGGTATGTTCTGTCATTGAGCAGATAACCTGTAGTTTATGAATTAATTCGGTAAGCAGTCAGCAGTCAGCGGTCAGCGCTCAGCTTATTTTATTCAAAAGTAACTCAACTAGCTTGGCCATCAGCCGTAAGCAGTCAGCGGTCAGCTGTCAGCTTATTTTATTCAAAAGTAACTCAACTAGCTTGGCCATCAGCCGTAAGCAGTCAGCGGTCAGCTGTCAGCTTATTTTATTCAAAAGTACCTTAACTAGCATGGCCATCAGCAGTCAGCGGTCAGCGGTCAGCTTATTTTATTCAAAAGTACTGATTGCAAGTAGCCCATAGGCTGATAACTGATAGCTGATAACTGATAGCTGATAGCTAATTGCTGATAGCTGATAGCTGATAGCTGATAACTGATGGCTGATAGCTGATGACTAATAACTAATAACCACTAAGGATTTTGACGGCGAAATTCTGCTGGTGTCAAGCGCAAAGGCTGATCTGGGTTCCAAATCCCATAGCCCATAATTCTGGCATATTCTTGAGCATGGGCTATTTTATCATCATATTTGTTATTAGGAACTAGGGGTGAAGCTAAGGCACAGCCCTGAGCTACCAACTGCTCATTGACCAACACACCATCTAGCCATACATAGGCTAACCAGCGGCTATAGCGGTCTTTTTCCTCGACATCCAGCTCCAAAATAACCGATTGTTGATCACTAGTTTCACTGAGGATCTTCTTTAAGCAGGTTTTTGCCTGATCTCCCCAAGGCTTTTGTTTCCAGCTTGGTGCCTGAATACCAATCATCCGGATTCTTGCCATTAATGGTGGATCTTGATTGGTGATCAACACATCCACCGTGTGTCCACTGATCACCTTTTGCACTTGAGCTTCAATCTGGTTGGGGACATTTGTCAATTGGCATCCCCCGAGCAAGAGCAGAAAGCAACTAAGGAGGCTCCCCGCTCTACTGTACCTCTGCTTGGCTAGTTTCCTAATCCTCATCCAGTGGCAGCCCAAACCGAACCTTACCTTTAGCAAAATATCGACCGAACTGAAGTTCATACACTTCATCTTCATCCTGAGTCTCTACCTCTAGGTCTGACCGGGGATAACTCACACACAATAGAGCATAGCCTTGTTCCCGCAATTGTGGAGATAGTCCCATGGCTTCCGGTTGGTAGACTTTTCCAGCCAACACTCGCACTGCGCAAGTGGTACAAGCTCCATTGCGGCAGGCAAAGGGTAGCTCCACACCCTGGTTTTCTGCGGAATGCAAGATATAGCGGTCAGTTGGCACGTTTACCTTGTGCTTAGCACCAGTTTGGCGATTATGAATCTGAATGGTGTACGATTGAGTCATTGACTTCCTATATAATTTTCTGTATAATCAGAAATCGGGCGATGAGTTGAAAAAGATTCAAAGCTCTAACTGAATACTTTACCTGGAGAGGTGGCCGAGTGGTTGAAGGCGCAGCACTGGAAATGCTGTTTAGGGGCAACTTTAACGAGGGTTCGAATCCCTCCCTCTCCGTAGCAATTCAATCAATACTATCAGTATGCTGGCGTGAGCATTCAGCAGTCAGCGGTCAGCGGTCAGCGGTCAGCGGTCAGCGGTCAGCATTCAGCGGTCAGCGGTCAGCGGTCAGCATTCAGCGGTCAGCGGTCAGCGGTCAGCATTCAGCGGTCAGCGGTCAGCGGTCAGCATTCAGCGGTCAGCGGTCAGCGGTCAGCATTCAGCGGTCAGCGGTCAGCGGTCAGCAGACCTAACAGAGATTAAACCAATACTTACCTGGTAAGCCTATGCCCTACGCGCATAAGCTGATAGCTGATAGCTGATAGCTGATAACTGATAGCTGATAGCTGAATGCTGAATGCTTACCGAAATACAAACCTAAAAGTCATTTAAGACCGCTATTGCCTATAAAATTATTGAAGATCCCAATTATAGAGCATCTAGCTGTAAGCCTGAAATGAAGCAGTTGATTCAAGGTCTGCATCAATTCCAGACCAATTACTTCGAGACCCACCGAGACCTATTTGAGTTACTGTCTCACGGGCAGCATCCCAGAGTACTATTCATCACCTGTTCAGATTCTCGCATTGACCCGAGTCTGATTACTCAAACTGAGCCTGGTGAAATGTTCATCATCCGCAATGCCGGGAATATCATACCGCCTTATGGAGCAAGTAATGGGGGTGAACCAGCAGCAGTAGAGTATGCTATTTATGCCTTAGGCATTAATGAAATTGTCGTATGCGGTCACTATCGCTGTGGAGCGATGAAAGGTTTACTGAAAATCGACAAGCTAGAAGAGGACATGCCAGCCGTTTACCAATGGCTCAAGCATGCCGAAGCCACTCGCCGGATTATCAAAGAACACTATCAAGACTATGAAGGTGATGAACTCCTGAATGGGGCGGTGGAGGAAAACGTCCTTAACCAACTACAAAATTTACGTACTTACCCAGTTATTCAATCTCGACTCAGAAGTGAGGAAATTCGGCTTCATGGCTGGGTCTATAAGATAGAAACGGGAGAGGTTCTGGAATATAGTCCACTGCAAAAGCAGTTTTTACCCCCTCAAACCCAGTTTTCAAGAGGAGCATGGATAACACCTCAGCAGCAAGCAAGAATTTATAAAGGTTCTCCGGAATAAACTCTAAACTAAGTAATAATAAACCAGAAAAAAAGTAGATGCAACCCTGATTAGAGGTGCTATAATCCAATTAGCGTCATTTGTACTCTTAGCCTGTGGTAAACTGTTGTCAGTAAGTCGTCAACAGTTTACAGCCAACAGTTAAATCAGCTTCTTAGTTTACAACAACCTTTTTGCAACCCTATGTGTAGATGCCCTGATAGTTGATTCCCGTTGGACTAGTTATCGTCCTACCGTCTTTCTAACGTTAGTCAACAAAAGACCCGAAACTAGCTCGTTTATAACAGCCTCTATACTGCCGGGATTTTGGTTGAGATATTACTATAGTAGAAGCTATTTCAAGATTAAAATAACCGTACAATTGCGGAATTAGTTGAATAGCCTAATTGGAGACATTGGGCAATTTTACGGTTATTTTGGTAATGGGTAATGGGTTAAGGGGAGTAGGGAATCGGGAGTAGGGAGTAGGGAGTAGGGAATCGGGAATCGGGAATCGGGAATCGGGAGTCGGGAATCGGGAGTCGGGAATCGGGAGTTGGAAATCGGGAGTTGGGAGTCGGGAGTCGGGAATTGAATGTAGTTCATAAGTAAGTATTCCGCTCTCAGCTATCAGCTATCAGCTGAGTAAAACGAGCAGGGATTTTCAAGCAGCCGTACCAGCACCCCCCAGCTTGTTTACTACCTCCCGTTGATGAGCTGACGGCTGACGGCTGTTCGCGTAGCGTGCGCGTAGCGCATTAGCTGAATGCTTACAAACTATCTTTGGTTATTCCAGTATTAGTCGCGACGGGTCAATTTAAAAGCGGAGGAATAATAGCCAATGGAAGAATTAATGACTCTAAAGGAATTGCTCTACGAAGGCAAAATCCCTGAAGCCCTGGAACTGATTGAAGAATTGGAGGAGATGAGCAAATCGGATAAACTGAATAAACTATTTAGTTACGGAATTATTCTGCTGTTACATCTAATTAAAAAAGCTGCTGAGAAACGAACGACTAAATCTTGGGAAGTATCAATCCGCAATGCGGTTAAACAAATTCAACGGACTAATAAGCGCCACAAGGCTAAAGGAACTTATCTAACCGAAGAGGAATTATTAGAAACTTTAGAAGATGCCTATGAATCCGCTCTAGATCGAGCCTCATTAGAAGCATTTCAAGGAACTTATGAAGCTGAAGAAATTGCTAAAATGGTGGAGCGCGAGGAAATTATAAAAACAGCAATGGATTTGATTTTGTAGGGCTATCAGCTTAAGCGCTACGCGCACGCTACGCGAACAGCCGTCAGCAATCAGTTATTAGCTATAGCGCTAGGCAATAGGCAAGAGGCAATAGGCAAGAGGAACCCACCCCTAACCCCTCCCAGGAGGGGAAGGCAAGAGGCAAGAGGCAATAGGCAATAGCTTACTAGAACAGCTTTTGCTACTTGTATCAATGTCCTAACTTTAATGCGTAGTGCTATATCAGTTATTAGCAATCCATGTAGGAATTGTTATAATTATTGATGCCCTATTCCCTATTCCCTATTCCCGACTCCCGACTCCCGACTCCCGACTCCCGACTCCCGACTCCCGACTCCCGACTCCCGACTCCCTTTGCTACAAATATTAGCATTGATCACATGGTCAAACTTAACTGAGAGCCAAGGGATGTCTTAGATACTTCAATCCTGGTCTGAAAGGCTTCTTTAAACTGAGGCATATGAGTCACGGTTAGAATACAAGCAAAATCGGATGCGATCGCATTAATTGCTGCAATCAATCGCTCACACCCCTCGGCATCTTGGGTGCCAAACCCCTCATCCACAATCAACATTTGCAACGATGTTCCTGAGCGTTGGGCCAACAGTTGTGCTAATGCCAGACGAATGGCAAAATTAATCCGAAATGCTTCACCACCGGAATAGGTTTCATAAGGTCGAGTACCAGTGGCATCAGCAATTAAAATATCTAAGGTATCAATCAGCTTAGTTTTTTTCTTAGAAGACCGACTCCCGGCCTTTTGGGTCACAATTTGGATGTGTAACTGATTCCCAGTCAGTCTAGCCAAAATTTGATTGCTTTGGGCTTCTAGTTGAGGCAAAATATTCTCTATCATTAGAGCCTGGATGCCATTTTTGCCAAATGCGATCGCTAATTCCTGATACACCCGATATTGCCGCTGGAGTTGTTGGAGCTTTTCGAGTTGCTGTTGATACTGACTTTGCAGGGATTCCAGTTGCTGCAACCGTTGTTGGAGACGCCCCTGCTGGGATAGTTGTTTATCCATTTGCTGTCGGCGCTGCTTCATCCCCTGTTCTAAAGCTTGGAGGTCTCTAGTGACATCAGGACTTTGTTCCATTTGCTTGACAATGTCCTCAATTTGTGTATTAACCTCCTTGAGATTAGAGCGTCTGCTCTGGAGGGTTTGAGTTAGGCTTGCCAAGCGTTGACCGACTTGGGGCTGTTGCTCTTGGGCAGTTTGTAATTCCTGATAAGGCAGTTGCCAAGATTGGGCTTGACGCAACGAGGCTCTAACCTGATTATGAGCATCCAAGTTATAGCCAATCTCAGCTATGTATCGATCCAGCTGATCCAATTGCTGCTTCAACGGGGAATTGGTTTGTAACTGATGCACTGAGGCTTGAAGAGTATCCAGCTTTCGAAGCAGCTGTGGTTTCTGGGCATCAATTTTTTTCTGACGCCGCCTTGCTTCTTCTAGCTTAGCCGAGTGGATTTCAGCCCAGCGCCAGCGGTCTACTTCCCCCCGTGCTAGAGCATGGGTTTGTTCATCGTAGTTGAGCTGTTGGATTCGGAGGTCGAGTTGCCTGAGTTCTTCGTGTAATTCTACCCCATAACCAGGAATACTAAGGGATTGTTGCAGTTCTTTCTTTTCCTCTGATACTTCATAGAGTCGGTCGTAAACTTCGTCAGTGGCTTCTAGTTGTGCTGCTAGTTGTCCCCGTTGTTCTAGCAACTCTTCATAAGGAGAGAGTTGTTTGGAAATTTGGGAGTATTCATGGCGCAACACCTGAAGTTCTCGTTCACAAACTGTTAGCTGCTCTCGTACTACCCAGAATTGATCTTGAACATCCTTGTGCTCAGCAGTAGTTTTCTGAATCACCCGGTCAGAATGGGCTGCATCTAGAGGCTGCTCGCATAAGGGACAAACCGCGTTCTGAACTTGCAGCAATTGGATTTTTTGGGTCAGTTCCCCCAGTAATTTTTCATAGCGACGTTGGTTTTCGTGGAGGCGTTCTCGAAAGCCTCGACGTTCTAGTCCTTTGTCCTGTAACCGAGACAGGTAGACCCGCTTTTTCTCTAATTCCCCAAGTTCAGCCTCTAACTGCAGTGCGGCCTGTCTCAGCTGAGGTGTTGTTGCTACTTGCTGGGATAACTGTTTTTCAGAAGAAACCAGTTCTTCTAATTTGGCACTGAGTCTGGCTTGAACCCGGTCAAGTTCGCTTTGGATAGACCCACGACGTTGCAACAAGGGAGAGACTTCTAGTTGTAAATTATCTAGCTGCTTGAGCCGTTCACGAACTTGCTTAAGTTGTGCGAGGGCTGTAGCCACTTGCCCTGAACGGGAGAGGGTATCTTGAATCTCTTGCTCTTGAGTACCCAAGGCTTCTAGTTGAGCTTGGATATCACGGATTTGCAGATTAAGTTGATTAATTTGTTGATCGAGCTGCTGTTGGAGTTGTTGTCGTTGCTGTTGCGCTTTCTGATAAGTCTGTAATTTGGCGGCAAGACTTTCTTCAAGTTCTTGTAGCTGGAGGTATTCGGCATAACCAGCAGTAATTTGTTGGTCTTGAGAGAGTAGTTCAGAAAGTTGTTGTTGTTGAGCAACAGCAGTAGCAATGTCTTGTTGTATGCGATCGCAATCTTGAGTGAGATTGAGATATTGTGTCCTAACAAAGTTCAGCTGTTGTTCCCAGCTATTCCGCTGATGTCCGATCGCTTGTAGTTTTTTGAGTTGTTGGGCGTCTTGGTCTTGGTCTTGTTGCAGCTGGTGTAAGGCAGTTTCCAGGGTAGCTGTTTCCTGTGCGATCGCATCCCGTTCTCCCAGTTGTTCCTTAATACCCTGCAAACTTTGCTCTAGCTGTTCTACTTGACCTTTCAACTGCTTTGACAAATCCTTGGCCTGGTCTGCCAATTTTTCGTATTGGTCTAGTTTGAGCAAATCTGCCAGAATTTGTTTCCGTTCACTGGGACGCCTGACCATAAACTCATCAGCTCGACCTTGACGCAGGTAAGAGGAGTTGATAAAGGTATCGTAATCTAGCTTCAGATTCGCTATTATTAATAATTGAGTTGCTCGTACTCCTTTCTGGGTTAAAGACTTAAAACCATTTGGTGTTTCCACTTGAAACTCTAGGGAAGTCCCCTGTTTCCGATGGCGAGTCCGAATAATTCGATGGGTTTGTTGATTATTTTGAAAAATAAAGTCAACTCGGACTTCCTTCGCCCCAGTATGGATGATATCGTTTTCCGAAGCAACACGGCTTTGTCCCCAAATCGCCCAGGTAATGGCTTCTAGCAGGGACGATTTCCCGGCTCCATTCTGACCACAAATACAGGCAGTGTGAAGACCCCGAAAGTCTAGAGTTGCGTCGCGGTAGCTGAGGAAGTTTTTTAGAGTTAGTTGGATCGGAATCATCTAGGTTCCACAAGCCTCACACCGTTAATACTTTCACGCATCAGTATAAACACACACTTTGCATAGTGTAACGACGTATATATCAGTTTTCTAGGTCTTGAACACTCATTTTTACAAAAGTTAATAAATACTCAGTAAGCAAAAATTCTTAGCTAGACCGTCATTTGTCAGCGGTCAGCGGTAAGCAGTCAGTGGTCAGTGGTCAGCGGTCAGCGGTCAGTGGTCAGTGGTCAGTGGTCAGTGGTCAGTGGTCAGTGGTCAGTGGTAAGCCGTCAGCCGTTGGCCAATGGCTGAGAGCTGAGAGCTGAGAGCTGAGAGCTGAGAGCTGAGAGCTGAGAGCTGATTTGGGGGTAACCATGTTCCATGGGGAACTCGATCAGGCGTACTATTAATCTAAGTAGGATTAATCTAATCGGATACCGAAACTAGGGTAAACATTATGTCAAAAGCTACGGTGCAATATACAACCAAGGATTTAAAGGAACTCGGCTTCATCGTTGAAGTCCCAGGCAGAACCGACAATGCTAAAAACAGAGCCAAAGCTATCCAAGAGATTCAACGGCGCATGGAAGACTCAGAAGACACTACGGTCAATGAGGATAGCTTTGCCGATGGCTTAAGTGCTGACGATTTGATTTTAGTTGAGCCACTAGCTACCGGTAGTACAGATGGTGAGGAAGCAGAGATTATTCAGTCAGTAAAAGCGATCGCATCTTTAGCAAGTTTAAGGGTCAACTTGGAACAAGCTTACCAACAAGCGGTGGAATTACGGCCAGTGATCGAAGCCTTATTTTCCCCAGACCCCCTGACACCGGAACATATGAAACTGGCAACGGATAGAAATTTTGCCAAAACCTTAACAAAATTTGCTGAAGCCAAAGCAGCTCACGATCAGTATTTGCCCATTGCCAAAGAGGCTTGGGAAATATTAGAACCCGCTTTGCCACCATCTCAGCATCAAGCTAATCCTCTAGGCTCGGAAGTAGTAGAGCATACTCAGAGTAATGGCAAAAATGGTGTGGCTGTGAATGAGTCATGAAACCTATGCCTAAAGGCAGGGGCTTCTAAAATTGTTTTCTAAAATTGTTTAGGTGGGGAGGGTTGAATCAGTCCCAATGCCGGATGTCATGGTATTTTTTTACTTTCCCCTCTTCCCTGTCTTCCCCTATTTTCCACGTCCAGGATTTTTCCCAAACCTGGCCTCTTGGACGCTACTACCAATTCCCTGAATTACACCACGAACTACTAGACCAATACTTCTACCAAAGACTTGGGTCAACAGATACACCACGCCATTACCAATCCAAGTAACAGCCGCTTGCAGACGGGGAGAAAGAGCATCCCGTAGCTCATAGGCTAAAGTCACAGCTAGCTGAAAACCTCGCAACTTTTCTAATTCTCGACGTCGGGGAGCATAGATACTAGTTTGTTTAATGCCAGTGTCAGTTAGGATAAATAAATCATATCGACTCTCGAAAATTGCTTGTGGCTCACCAAATAGTTGATCTTGGCGATATCGCCAGGATAGATTATTGCGAAATCGGGCTATTTCCCGGGATGACATTAGATTTTTATGATAAAAATTTACCTTAATAACTTCTACATCTGCCAATTGATTTAATAACGGTTGAATCACCCCATTAGCAATTTGGATAATTAAATTGTCCAGGAGAAATTCTGACCGTTGAATTGCTTCGGGGGTCTGGGCAGGATAGGAGACATTATCAATTACTAATGATTTCTCAAATAGCCGATGAGCTAATAAGTCAATAACTAGAGGAATTTTATCAATAATTTCCTTTTTTACGATGGGATAGTTACCCAGCAAAATAGTGACAACTTCTAGTTGTGTATTGTCCGTGTACAAGGTATAATACTTGCCGAAGAAATCTGTGATTGATGCTTCCCACAGATCTTTCAGAATCAGCTGTTGCTTCTGAGGTAAATGTTCCAGTTTTACTTCAGACAAGCGCAAATCTTCAACAAGTGCTTCAAAGGTTTGGAAGACTAAACCAAGTAACTCTGCTCTTTTCTCTACTTGGAGAATGTCAATTTCTAGGGGAACACCAGAGAGGTTGGATAAACCGGATTGAAGTTTTACCATTGTCCGCTCAAATGTTCGCTCAAATGTTCGATCAACTAGTGGTGCCTTAGGGCTAAGCTGGGATTGAGCCCTTGGCGCAACAGTCAGTGAGCTTTCCGGTTTAGGCATTGGAACTAAGGAACTCTCCCGTGACGGTTCCACCAGAATGATGCTAGCAGGTAATAGCTGATCCGCCAGCCAACGGGCTACCAATAGTTCTCGACGGCGTCCAGTCCAAAACAGCCAATCCCAATTGGAAAGACGAGGATTTTGCAGCTGACTATTGACCTGGGCTAAAGCTGCTTCAAATTGTTGGAATCCTGAGTTACGCCACTGTTGATACCAGGGAGCAAAACCTGCACCTTTATAGGATATAGTAGGTAAGTTAGACAGTGTCTGCCAATAGGATTGACCCTCAATAATTTGACCAATGGCTTCAAGAATGGTAGCGATCGCTACTCCTTTGGGGCAGTACCCATTTACACCCAATGCTTGAGCTGCTGCTAGCACGGTGGGTTTAGATTCCCTGGTCAGTAGTAAGATTGGCAAGTTAGGGTACTCCTGCTGTAATCGCTGACACAGTGGCAATCCTGATAAGGCTATCCCTTCACTTGAATTAGGGGGACCCAAAGCTAGTTCCAAAATTGCCACATCCACGGAGTTGGTCGCCTCTAGTGCCGCTAATCTTGATAGGGCTTCTGTGCCAGTATCAGCCTCAGCTACAACTAGCAGCTCCTCGAAGGCTTGCAAGGCAGTCGTGAGACCCAATCGGAATACTGGGTCATCATCAATCAGAAGGATATGAGTTATGCGATCGCTCATATGGAGATAGCCTATAGGAAATCGCTCATGGCTAAAGCCTGTAAACCAATGAACTCTATGAACAATTAGCCATTTACGCTAGCATAACATTACCTTTTCTGGCTTGGTGGCTGACGAACCGACCCGCCGGAGCAGGAATCCAGGTTAATTGTTAATTGTTAATTGTTAATTGTTAATTGTTAATCGTTAATTTAAAATTATTAATTCTCAATTAACGATTAACGAAATTTGATAATAACTGTTCAGATTAAATCAGTTCACCGCCCAATTCTTGGTCTTTGCTTAGGCTTGTGGTTGTAGCTGTTCGTGTGATTGAGCTAGCTGTTGCTGTAGCTGTTCCTGTGATTGGGCTAGCTGTTGCTGTAGCTGCTCCTGTAGTTGTTCCTGTGATTGGGCTTCTAGCTGTTCGTGTGATTGAGCTAGCTGCTCCTGTAGTTGTTCCTGTGATTGGGCTTGTACTTGTTCCTGTCGCTGTTCCTGTGCTTGTACTTGTAGTTGTTCCTGTGCTTGTACTTGTAGTTGTGCTTTATCTGGTTTCGGTGCCTTGGGTTTTTTCTCAAATACTTGAATGCCTGGTTGCTCTACCCGAAACCCTTTGTTAATTTTGGCTCCCAGTTTGCCAGTAATAACAGCCACCCACATGGAATACATCTGATTAGCAGTGGTGATTTTTTTCCAAACTTTAGGTTTGACCTTAATCGTAAAAATCGTGCCATCACAATCAACACTAAATTCCTGCCAGCCGTTTTTAACAGTTTTTGCTGTCGGTAACTCGTTAATTTTGATAGTAATTTCCATTTTGCCATAAACTATTCCATTTTTTGGTTTTTTTATTTGAATGATTTCATCCGCTTTGTGAATACTCATTATTTCAAGCATCGGCAACTCCTTTGGTAATAAAAGTGATTTGTTTTAGGAATATGGTTAAGAAAATATAGCGCTTTTTAAGCTAGTAAGGTACAAGTTTTTGAGTAAGCATATGCGCTACGCGCACGCTGCTTGAGGTGCCGTCAGTAGTCAGTGGTCAGTGGTCCCTGAAAGCTGAAAGCTGAATGCTGAAAGCTGAATGCTGACATTTCCCCTAACCGAAACCCCTTGGGTCAAGGTGTTAGACTGGTCAGGGGTAACTCAGCACAAGTCAGTTTAGTGGCCATAAGGAAACAGTGGTTGATCTTTTGTCTAGAGACCACCAATCCAGAGACCTTTTCGAGCCATCGAAGGTCAACTGACTTACTTATTTACTCTGTGATTTTGCATTTTCTCATATTTTTATGATTTCAAAAGCGACTGCATCAAGAATGTTAGGTAAGTTTGAAAAACTCAAAAAAACCTAATGGTTCTGGATTTGATCGATATGCGATCGCATAAGCGCGGAAGCTGAGGCCGTAGGCCACGCTACGCGAACGCTTCATCGCGCTCCTGACATCATGTCCGGATAATTACCCTTAATAAAAATCTCGCCACACGCCCCACACTTGCCACACGCCCCACACTTGCCACACGCCCCACACTTGCCACACTTGCCATCCCTACACCTTGGTAATTATTGGCCGAATTCCACCAAAGCGGCGCGTCAAATAGGATTGCGCCGCCATCCAAGACATGAATCAGATCGAGGTTAGGGCTTCGAGTTAGCCTACTGCTAAGCATTGCTGCAGATCAGCAATGCTATTAACGTTTTCTAAACTTAACTCCGGACACATCCGTTTAATTAAGCCAGTCAGCACCTTACCTGGTCCGACTTCCACTACTTTCTCAATTCCTTCCACTGGTAGCCTCAGAGAAATTTCTCGCCATCGTACTGAACCAGTAATTTGAGACTGGAGTTGATGTTTTAAGGTAGCTGCCTCGACCGTGGGTACAGGGTCCACATTCGATAATACTGGTACCTGGGCGTCAGTAAAGGGGACAGACAGCAAGAGTTCCTGGAACTGAGCCGCTGCTTCAGCCATTAAGGGAGAATGAAAGGCACCGGACACTTTTAGAGGAACAGCCCGTTTGACTTTAATCTGACTCAGCAAATCCTGAACTGCTGTTGGTTTACCTGAAATTACCACTTGAGCAGGACTGTTATCATTAGCAATAACAACATCCTGTATCTGCTCGATTTTTTCTTCAAGTTCTGGGCGTTTGAAGCCAATCAGAGCAACCATCATGCCTTCAGTTGCACTATCCATCAATTTAGCCCGATGTTGGACTAGGCGTAGCCCTGCCTCAAAGTTAAATACCCTGGCAGTGTAGAGGGCAACATATTCTCCCAAGCTGTGACCCGCTAGTAGATGGGGTCGTTCCCCTTGTTCCATGAGCAGATCAGCCAGGATACTCTCAACTACGTATAAGGCAGGTTGAGTGTAGAGGGTTTGAGATAACTGATCGGACTCCCCTTGACAAATATCTAGGACAGACCAGCCTAAAATTTCCTCAGCTTGCTTAAACTTAACCTTTGCAGAGGGCAGGTCTAATAAGTCTACTCCCATACCTGGTACCTGAGAACCTTGTCCGGGAAACACCCATGCAGTCTTTATCATTTATTAATTATTTATTGGTCGTCAAGAATCAATTATCTGCTATTGCTGTACAATTTGGTGGTCTTATGGATTTGAATTATCTCAGGTGCCCTGAGTGCTGAGTGCTGAGTGCTGAGTGCTGAGTGCTGAGTGTTGATCCGGTTTACCCTGATTTATCTGGTGCTTATTGCTACCGATGGAGAGCAATACTTTGGTAAACGGTGGCAACATCTGGGTGATTGGAACCATGGGCAATAAATTCTTGGAGGATAATATCGGTAGAATAAGGCGGCTGGTAAACTGAGCACAACACTTACCCTAAATCAGGATACTACAGTAGCTCGGTATAAACCGGAAAGCAACTACGAGTAGTACACCACCGACGTAAGCATTCAGCTGAGAGCTCTCAGCTAATGCGCTACTTGAGGTGCTTTTGAATAAAACAGGTACGCATTGGAATAATGCTGACCACTGAGCGCTGACCGCTGACCACTGAGCGCTGACCGCTGACCGCACCTCAAGTAGCACCATCTGTAGCGCATATGCTTACCCACCGACTAGCAAAGACATGGGATAAAACAGGGTAAGCTAAGTTTAATCATTGGCTGATCAACGATAGCTCTATAATTTAGAGCGACTCATTATCAATTAATCTGTCATAATTCATAATTTTTAAAACTCCAGTTTTAAATCTGCCATTAAGTTCAAAATAGTTGATGGATCCCCTTGACGGTAGTATCCCCAATTAAATTCAGCAATTTGTTCTAGTACTTTAGGATTAAACTCTCCTTCGTTACCGTAACCAATAGTGAAAAAGGCAATTCGATTATCGCTGGAAAAGCCACTTTTTTCCAGTTCTTGAGATAGTTGCTCAAGACGAAGCTTAGAATCAGAATCGTCGCCATCGGTCAAAATCACCACAGCATTAATGGCACGCTCTTGGTAATTCTTTTGTAACCAGTTACGGGCTTCGAGGGCAGCATCATATAACCGATTACCCCCGTCAGGGTTGAGATTAAGAATAAACGCCATAGCGCGATCGCGTTTTTGAGGGGTGCTATCTACCAATACTGGTGGACGAATCTCGGAATCAAAATCAATCAGGGCAATTTGTTCTGTTGGTCCTAAACTCTCGATGTATGCGCGCAAAGTCTTTTGAACCGCTGCTAATTTATTCCCCGACATAGAACCGGAAGAGTTTACCAACACCACCACTTGTGAGGGTTTTTTGGCAAATTCCTGCCAGGACTTGACCATTGCTGCCACTACCTCTGGTTGAGGGGAACTCAGGGAATCGTATCTGGCCTTGGAGTCAACACCAAATTGAGCAGAAAACTTGGCACCTAATGGCACTTCTGGTACACCTGGCCTTAAACCAAGTTCTGTGGCAATTTTTTGGACTTGGGGCGATCGCAAATAATCAATCACCTGTTGCCCAGCAGCCTTTTCCTGCCTACTCACCCAAGGGGCTTTGGGTAAAATTGCTCGCATATTGGAGGTAAAGGTTGCCTGGGGATACACGGCCTGATAGCGGCTTTGCCCAGCTTGCTGATGGGAATTTGCAGCAATTACTGAAGACTCGTACACTGAACCAATCGATGCCCAAAAAGAACCATTCTTTACCATGTCCTTTGCCAAGGAACTGCTAGAGACACCATAGCGAATCACTTTACTTTGTATCCCTTGGATCTGTGTCTGATAACGCTGCACATCTGCTACTGTTAATTGTTCTGGTCGTTTACCAGATACACTGGCAAATTGAACCACTAAGGTTTGTAAACCAGAATTGGAGCCAGTAGGAGCAGTGTGGACAAGGTGAATGGGCAATTGAGGGCTCTTGGGATCCAGTTCCTGGTGGGTTTTGGTATTCACCAAGGCTTTGTACAAATCCGGTTGCTGGCGTAATCCATCGGCTAATTCTGCCGATGTCATAAATACCATGGGGCTCTGGGCTAACAATGGTGCATCGGTAATCTCTCCGATGTAATCTCGCCCTGGGAAAATCTGATTGATCTGATCGATTAACTGACGATGATGGATTTCCCCATCCACCGAAACTAAGCTAGGAAATTCTGGCGCATTACGCTTAAGGCTACGGGATTTGAGTTGTTGCGCCAGGGATGTCAGACTAGTTACCACATCGCTACTACTTTTAGTGTCGCAGCTGAGAGAGAACCCCTTACCATTGGCTAATTTCGGCTGTTGTTGGTTAAATTGCTCCGCTGCTTGCTCGCAGAATTGCCCTAAAGCGCTACCGACTAAGAATTTGACCTCAAACCTTTGCTGGGTTATAAGGTTGGGTTTTCCCATGCAAGCTCCTAGAAAAAGCATACCCAACGCGGTGCTCAGGTGAGTTAGGCGCTGATAACTCAATAATTTAGTATTCATAATATAGAATTTTTAGTTGAGATGTAAACATAGGATTGATATAAAAAGGGAATAGGGAACAGGGAATAGGGAACAGCAGGAAATAGGAATATTTTTTGGTGTTATGATAAATCAGCCGGAAATGCTATATCATTATTTATGTGGCAATAATTAATGCGCTAATCACACTTTATCTAAAAATTAGCCATATACAAATTATCCACGCAACCGTTTATTTTTGAAATAGTCTCACATTCTGTTAAAGTCAAATAGGTCGCCACCAATCACTGATGATCAATCACTGATGATCAATAATGTCAAAGTAATTCACCATCCCCTTGTGCAGCATAAGTTAAGCCTGATGCGTCAGGCTGGAACGAGTACAGCCAAATTTCGTAAACTCCTTAAAGAAGTTGGGTTATTGTTGGCATACGAGGTAACAAGGGACTTGCCCCTAAAGTATGAACCAATCAATACACCAATCGCGCCGATGCTAGCTCCGATGCTGGCTTCAGAAAAGAAGATGGTGATTGTCTCGATTATGCGAGCCGGACAGGGTCTGTTAGATGGCATTCTAGAACTCATCCCATCGTCTCGTGTTGGTCATATCGGTTTGTATCGTGACCCCCATACCTTTGTGCCCATTGAATATTATTTCAAACTCCCTGATGATATGACTCAGCGAGATGTGTTGGTGGTTGATCCGATGTTAGCTACAGGTAATACTGCCATTGCTGCTGTTGACCGACTCAAGGAAGTTAGCCCGAAGTCAATTAAGTTTCTGTGCTTATTAGCAGCACAGCAAGGGCTTGACTATTTCCAACAGCACCATCCAGATGTAGTGATTTACACGGCGGCTATTGATCAAGAATTAGATCACCATGGCTATATTATTCCAGGACTTGGGGATGCAGGCGATCGCTTGTATGGTACGAAGTAATCTAATATAGCGCTACGGACAAGGCAAGAGGCAAGAGGCAAGAGGCAAGAGGCAAGAGGCAAAAGTTTACTATAGTATTATGGAAATGTCTTTTGCTCCTGATTCAACTTAGGTTTTCTGCCCCTACCTTTTTGATTATATATTCCTCTTATTTTTTGATATTCCCATCTATTTAACCAGTTATATATAGTTTTTCGATTGACTCCAAATAGTGACGTTAATTCATTGATATAAAACTTTTGATAACTCAACAATATACATTTATAGCAGTCGCCAGGGCAGTTAGGACATGACAAAAGTCTCAAACTACAGTTTGGCTTGAGTTTAACTTCTGACTTCTGACTTCTGACTTCTGCTATAGCTCTGTCTCTCACTTGCGGTGCGAGGGTGAATCTCAGTTTTGCAATTAGGCAAAACTGAGATTCACCCTACACGATGGAGAGCAGTATCTAGTGGAAAAATACAATATTTCCGTGTCTCTAGGGTTGCAACTGCTAGATCCACAACCGTTACCGAAAAAATTGGGTTTAAAGCCCCGTCCTTATAGGAGACGCGCGCCTCAGAGTTAAGAAGCATTTATTGGGAGCAGGCTATGAGCAAAAGGGTTAAAACTTATTAATTAAGGCTTCTTAACTCTTACGGTAACTTCTAGAGACGGCTTTCTTTTTGGGAGCATCCTAATTTGGCACGTTAGCTCTTTTTAGGGGGCTGAAACCCTTGAAATATCGTTGCTTTGGGTAATATTGTTTCCAAAATGGGATGCTCCCTTCTTTTTCAGCTAAAACTTGACAGTTTTCACAGAGCGTGTTATAATAAAAACCCTTACAATAAACTAAAAAGCTAGATAAATACTATCTAAAAATAAGTAGATAACGTAAAAAATATGTATGAGATACGTATTGCGTAATTTGGTCTAACGACTACAACGTCTATGAAAAACTTAGATAAAAAAGTATCTGTCTATTCATCTAAAAAAGGTACGGTGGGGCACACCGAAACCATTATCTAGGATCTAAACGCTTGGGGAGATTTGTCCTCTACTTTTTCTGACTCCGGTTTGAAAGAGCCACGACGAGTCATAGAGCCAAGAATCCCCGCTCATAAGCGGGCGGGGAGTGTCAAGAAAAGAGAAATTTAGTATAATTGCTGGGGGATTGAGTGAAGCTCGTCAAGGCTTTAAAGCTTTACCAGGGGTGAAGCAGAAAATTGAGCAAATTGCTAAAAGCTTGAACCCAGACTCAGTCATGCTCAATCAAGAATTCACTAGCGAGAGAGTGTCTAAGAGGATATCTCCCAAGTTTTTTGATACTGAATTTTGCCCCCCTGACCCCCCAAGCGAGCAATCCCTCGCTTGGGGGGAACAAGAGTCAATTTGCTTCTAAAAGTCCCCCAGAATTGGGGGACCAACGGGGGCTTGGATGTAGCAAATGAGACTTCTCAGACAACCTCTAAGGAAATAACTACTAAAACCTCCAATGTGATACACTTAGCAACTCATGGTCAGTTTAGCTCCAAAGCTGAGGAGACCTTTATACTAACCTGGGAAAATAAAATTAATGTCAAAGAATTAGAGCAACTGCTGCGTAGTCAACAATTGTTGGGAGAAGACCAAATTGATTTACTCGTTCTTAGTGCTTGTCAAACTGCTAAAGGGGATGATCAAGCCATGTTAGGGTTAGCGGGTTTTGCGATTAAATCGGGAGCGCGTTCTACCTTAGGGACATTGTGGAAAGTGCGTGATGACTCCACTGCTATGTTCATCAACAAGTTTTACTAATACCTAAAACAGCCAGAAATTACGAAAGCAGAAGCGGTCAGGAAAGCCCAACTAGATTTGATTGGGGATACCAAGTTTAACGAACCTCTGTTTTGGGCACCTTTTATTCTGGTGGGTAATTGGTTGTAAGGGGAATAGGGAGTAGGGAGTAGAGAGTAGGGAACAGAAAGGGGTTAAGTAACGTTAATTTTTTTAAAAAAGTCAACAAAAATTATAGCGTTGATCGCACTTATGATGTAAAGTATTTGTTTTGAGGATGATTCCCTTAAAATTATAATTACTATTGCCTTATATAGCATTTACAAATAGCTCATACTTAATTCTTAATTCTTAATTCTTAATTCTTAATTCTTAATTCTTAATTCTTTCCTTATGAGCCAGTTGTTGGTTAATCTCTCGATTCTATTTTCCCAACCCACGGGTATTGCTAACTATGCCGCTAATCTTTTTCCTTATTTAAAACCTCTCGACCCTACTCTACTGATTTCTCCCACTGCGTCTAGCCGTTTCTGTAGTGCTACTACCTACACTTGCTACCCAATTCCAGGGAATTTAAGCCCTGAACAAGGCACGAAAGGACATTTTCGCCGTCTGTTGTGGACTCAGTTTCAACTGCCGCGAATTTATAAAAAATTGCGAACGCATCTTTTGTTTTCTCCAGTTCCAGAAGCTCCCCTCTTTACCAATTGCCGCTATGTGGTAATGGTTCATGATTTGATTGGGTTACGGTTTCCCCAGGGTTTCTCACCCTTAACTACCTACCAACGCTACTATATCCCCCAAGTTCTTGGTCAAGCAGAACACATCATCTGTAACTCTAGGGCTACTGCTAGAGACCTTACTGACTTCTTCGAGATTCCAGCCGCAAAAATCACCCCGATCTTACTGGCTTACGATGCCAATCACTATTATTATCAGGACTTACGCAAGTGCCCCCTAAATCCCCCAATTCTGGGGGACTTTGACATCATTACCCCCCAGAATTGGGGGGCAGGGGGGCAAAACCAACTAAATTTCGTAAGTCCTAATTATGTGGATACAGTAGATGGTGAAAAAGATCGGGAAAACCGGGAAAATTGTCCCTATTTTCTCTACATCGGACGCCCAGACCCCCACAAAAACCTCCATCGGCTGATTGAGGCTTTCGCTGGTCTAGCCAATTGCCACGACTACCAACTCTGGATTGCTGGCGCAACGGATAAACGCTACACACCATTGCTGGAAGCCCAAGCGGAACAACTGGATATATCCAGTCAGGTCAAATTCCTGGGATATGTTCCTCAGCACCAGTTACCGACCATGATTAGAAATGCGATCGCATTTGTATTCCCCAGTCTTTGGGAAGGCTTCGGTATCCCTGTATTAGAGGCAATGGCTTGCGGTACTCCTGTAATTACAGCCAATCTCTCCTCCTTACCCGAAGTAGCTGGAGATGCCGCTATCTTAATCAATCCTTACAACCCTGAGGAAATCACAGCAGCCATGGCAGCAGTAGCAACCGATTCTCAAATGCGATCGCATCTTCGTATGGCAGGTCTTGCTAGAGCCAGTGAATTTAGTTGGCAAAAAACTGGGCAAGCTACGGTAGAGATTCTAACTCATATAGCAAAGGGAACAGGGAATAGGGAATAGGGAACAGGTTATCAGGTTGAAGGTTATCAGGTTGAAGGTTATCTGGTTGAAGGTTATCAGGTTGAAGGTTATCAGGTTGAAGGTTATCAGGTTGAAGGTTATCAGGTTGAAGGTTATCTGGTTGAAGGTTATCTGGTTATCAGGTTATCAGGTTATCAGGTTATCAGGTTGAAGGTTACAGGTTACAGGTTAGCTGGTTACAGGTTAGCTGGTTATTAAACCTTCAACCTTGTCAACATTCAACCTTCAACCTCTTCAACATTCAACCTTCAACCTGATTAACATTCAACCTCTTCAACATTCAACCTGATCAACCTCAACCTTCAACCTTCAACCTGATCAACCTTAAACCTTCCACCTTTACCCTTCAAGCTTCATGGTTGCTTCACAAAAAACCTCTGAGATATAAAGCTTTTGTAAAATTCCTTGGATTCTTGTCCTAATTACAGCAAAAATCTCACTAATGTAGTGAAGCCCAATCAAGACTGAAGCCCAATCAAAGTAACCAGTGTGAGATGAACAGATTTTCTATGTACACGATCTCAACAGAAAGCCCAACCCAATCAAATCTACGCCGATTGGAACTATTGCTGGAGTATTGCCAACTGGCAGCGCGTCCAACTTTGTCTGTGTCAGACAGCAACCGTATGGCTGAGATCCTCGAACTAGCTGAAGCTGACCAAATCCTTAACCTGTTGATAGATAAAGCTGATCTAGTTATAGCTAAACAATTTAGCTGGCTGAGTGACAATGATATTGATACCTATAAAAACCAAATCGCTAAGTTAGAAGAGTATTTAGAAATCTTTGTTTCCCAGAAATCACCTAAGACCAGTGAAACTCTACGTCATAAATTTGCTTGTTTCACTGGAAATCTTTAAGAATAATCTAAGCTATCAGCGTGTCGCGTATCAGCTATCAGCGATTAGCGCTACGCGCACGCTACTTGAGGTGCTATCAGCTATCAGCTTATGGGCTACAGATGGTGCTACTTGAGGTGCTTTTTAATAAAATAAGCTGACGGCTAACGGCTAACGGCTGACAGCTGACGGCTGAACGCGCACCCGTGAGCTTTTAGCTGACGGCTGACAGCTGACGGCACCTCAAGTAGCGTGCGCGTAGCGCATATGCTTACTTCAGGATAAGCCATAGTCTTCGAGCATAGAGTTGTCGATATCAAAAAAATAATCTCTCAAAACTTTCCTCATACGCTGATATCGTTTTCGCAACGCTGTATTACTTGCCAAGTTCAGGCGTTCTTCAATTTCAATCCAGGACAATTCCTCCATGACTCGTAACACAAAAATATCAAAATCTAGAGGACTTACTAGTTGTCTAATATCTGACAGTATTTCCTTGACATATTGATCCGATAAATAATCGGAAGCATCATTAGAGCTAATCTGGTATTCTATAGAGCTAAATTCACGTTCTTTTTTCCAATGCTTTCCTTTCTTAGCAAAATGCTCTCTAATCACATTTAAGCAGGTTGTTCTTAGCCAAGCTGATGGATTTTCAATATGTTGTCCAGATTCAATTTTGCTAACTCCGCGAATATAGCTTTCAATAAATATGTCAAAGATATCAAATTTGTGTTCAAGATTGAACTGCTTTAGTCTAAATTCAATAAATGCAAACAATCCCGATTTATTTCTTTGGTTTAAAAGAGAATTAACAGCGGCATCAAATTGTTTACGATTAGGGGACTTTGGAGGTTTTCTAGGTTGCATCTAGTGTAGTTCCTCGGGAAAAATAAAAGCACATGATGCCCCTGACTTTCAATTGTATTTGATAAAACTTATCATCACTATTACTCACTTAGTGACGATTAAGTCTCGATTTGTGACATTGATAAGTAGGTAGGGTAAAATAAATTCATCAAGGGTATAACCATGAAACAATGAGGTTACCGAGCTGTGTTGCCAAATTGGCATAAAAAATCTTTCCATAGCGGTGTTTTAGTATGCCTCGCTACTTACATTTGTCCTTGCTGACCCTAATGACTATAGCCCTTGTGATCATCAAGGAATTACCACATCAGTAGTTGCCACATTAGTTGCCACATTAGTTGTAGGTGCCCATGGCGTGCCCTTGGGATGCTTGCTCCCAATTGCCTGTGCTTAGCTCCCAGTCAGAACTGCTGTAGACGTAAGTGATTCGGATATGGTCTAGGATTATGTAGAAGCAGGTAGATTTTAGCCAGTCTGAGGGGTCTTGAATATCTTGTCCAGATTCAATTTTGCTAACGCCACGAATACAGCCCTCAAAAAGTATCTGGCCTATATCAAGTTCCTGTTCAAGATTGAAGTACTTGAGTTGGCGTTTAATAAATGTATATACCTCAGAGTTTTCTTTTTGTTTCCAGCTAGAATCAACTACTGCATCAAATTTTTGACGATTAGGGGATTTTAGGAGGTCTTGGGTTTGCATCTGGTGTACTTCCTCTAGAAAAATCAACATACGAAGTTCAGGCTTCTTACTTCAGTTTTTCTTGAAGAAGCCTCATCATTATTCTTAATAAATAATGAGAATTAAGTCTTGATTTGTGACACTGATCTAGTTTGATCGGTCAGCTAACCCGCGACGCCCATGCTACACTTTCTGCAAACAGCTATCAGCCCCTAGGCCCCAGAGAGCGAAGGAGTAATGGTTCAAGTTATAACCAAAAGCTCAGTTGACTTGAGGTGTCTTTCCAAAGTGAAAAGCCTTGGCACCAGTGTGTGTAGGTGTCTTTTTAGGGACATCCGTGGTGCCTAGGTTGCTCAAGGTGCTGACAGAGCAAGGCTTGATATTGATCTATATCAATTACAATACCAAGTTTGCTGGCATCTGTGACAGTACTCGAAAGGGTACTTTTATTTGTTTTTATTTGTGTTAAGCTTAAAGATTAGTTAGTAATAAGTGTCAAGGATTTCTGTCTGCTCCCTGTTCCCCGTTTCCCGTTGCCATTGGCTGAATACTTACAAAGATGACTAGATTAATGACCCTTCAGCCTTTTTCCTCAAGAGCTGCAATCACCCACAGAAAGTCCTTTAGATACCAACCATTCCTGATTGAATAGCCGTGACTGATAACGACCACCGCCATCACAAAGTACAGTCACAATTGTATGACCAGGTCCCATTTGTTTAGCCAGAGCAACAGCAGCTCCGACATTAATCCCGACAGACCCTCCCATAAATAATCCATCCCGGCTCAGCAGCTGGTAAACTACCCGGAGACATTCGTGGTCATCAATTTGAATGGCATCATCAATGGGAGCCCCTTCCATATTCCCAGTAATACGGCTGTTACCGATACCTTCTGTAATAGAGTTACCTTCCGGTTTAATTTCACCGGTCTTGACATAACTGTATAAACCACTGCCCATGGGGTCAGCCACCACACATTGAAGGTTAGGATTTTTTTCTTTCAAATACATCGCTACCCCTGCATAGGTTCCACCTGTCCCAGTTGCTGAGACCCAAGCATCAATTTTCCCGTCAGTTTGCTGCCACAGTTCTGGCCCAGTAGTTTCATAATGAGCCTGTCGGTTTGCCAAATTATCAAACTGATTCGCCCAGATGGCATTATCCATCTCTTGGGCAATGCGTCCAGAAAGCTTTACATAATTATTCGGGTCTTTGTAGGGTACTGCTGGCACTGGGCGAACTTCAGCTCCCAGGGTTCTGAGGGTATCCATTTTTTCTTGGGATTGAGTTTCCGGGATAATAATCAGGCACTTGTATCCCTTAGCATTACAGATATGGGCTAGACCAATGCCCGTATTGCCAGCGGTTCCTTCAACAACTGTACCCCCAGGCTTTAGTAAGCCTTTTTCTTCTGCATCTTTAATAATATAGAGGGCAGCTCGGTCTTTTACAGAACCTCCTGGATTGAGAAACTCGGCTTTCCCTAGAATTTCACAACCCGTCTCTTCGCTAAAGCTGTTTAAGCGAATAAGTGGTGTATTACCAACTGTATCAACAAAACCTGCTTTGATATCCATTTAAATCAAGTTTAAATTACAAATTCTAAATTCTAAATTCTAAATTCTAAATTCTAAATTCTAAAGAATGAAGGATGAAGTATCCTTAATCCTTCATCCTTCAGACTAGATAATTATTTCACTTGTTCGGTTGGGGTGTCATCCGCAGATAGGGCTTAATTTCCTCATATCCTTTGGGAAACCGTTCCTTCAACTCTTCTGGATCTTTGATGGAGGGTACAATAACACAGTCACCCCCGTCTGTCCAGTTAACGGGAGTAGCAACTTTATAGTCATCGGTCAACTGTAGGGAGTCAATCACTCGCAGGATTTCGTCAAAGTTACGACCGGTGCTAGCAGGGTAGGTTAACACTAACCGCAATTTCTTCTGTGGGTCGATGACGAAAACAGAGCGTACGGTTAGGGTATTGTCAGCGTTGGGGTGGATCATATCGTAAAGGTCAGACACCTTTTTATCTGGATCCGCCAAAATCGGGTAGTTGACCGTTGTTGTCTGGGTTTCGTTGATATCTCCAATCCAGCCTTTGTGGGAGTCAACATCATCCACGCTCAAGGCTAGCACTTTAACATTGCGCTTCTCAAATTCGGGCTTGAGTTTAGCAACCATACCTAACTCGGTAGTGCAAACTGGGGTGTAGTCGGCTGGGTGAGAAAACAGCACCACCCAGCTATCTCCTGCCCATTCATACAAATTAATCTCCCCTTCGCTGGAATTCTGAGTAAAGTCGGGTACGGTATCCCCCAATCGTAGAGTCATGGCTAAATCCTGTTGCTATTTTTTCTTGTCAGGATAGTTATCGTGCCACAAAACTCAAGTTTATCGGTCAGCTTTTAGATCTATTTTAGGATTGGCTTAGGAATTCTTTATTCAGGGGTCAGCGGTCAGGGGTCAGCGGTCAGGGGTCAGCGGTCAGGGGTCAGGGGTCAGCGGTCAGGGGTCAGCGGTCAGGGGTCAGCGGTCAGGGGTCAGCGGTCAGGGGTCAGCGGTCAGGAAGAGGGGGGTGTAGGGAAAGAGTGGAGATCGCGGTGGT
>NZ_JAAHHC010000047.1:0-46167 GCF_010672265.1 Moorena sp. SIO3A2 | reverse complement strand
GAATTAAATTCGCCAAGGTCAAGCGCACCTAAGGATACAAGCGCCTGAATTCATTTATATGGTATTTTTTAATTTTGAATGGTCGCGTTCGCGCAGCGTCGGCGAAAGCCGATAGCGATGTTTCAAGCCCCCGAATTAATTCGTGGGGTATTTTTTAATTTTGAATTGATAATTTTGAATTGGAGCGAAGGGCTTGACTCCTACCCATTTATTGATTTTTGCTGGTTCCGGTTTATTAGCAGGTATTCTTGCCGGATTTCTCGGCATTGGCGGCGGTGTAGTGCTCGTCCCCTTGTTAGTGGCATTAGGATATCAACCAGTTCAAGCGGCGGCTACCAGTAGTCTGTCGATTGTGATTACGGCTAGCTCTGGTACAGTGCAAAACTGGCGGATGGGCTACTTTGATCTAAAAAGTGTAATTGGCATCGGATTTCCGGCTCTAATCACAGCACAAATTGGTGCCTATCTAGCGGACCTGTTCCCTCCTTACTTGTTACTGGTAGCCTTTGGGATACTGCTATTGGTTACGATATATTTGATCCAACTACGCAAACAGCTTAAGTCTAGAGCGCAACAGGAATCTCAAAGAGCACCAAACAACACACCTTCTTCAAACTCTTCCACCAAAGCTACTGTAGCAAGGATAGCGACAGGTGCTTTGGCTGGCTTATTAGCTGGTCTATTTGGTATTGGTGGGGGAACAATTATGGTTCCACTCCAAATGTTGCTCCTAGGAGAACCGATTAAAACTGCGATTCAGACAAGTCTAGGGGTAATCGTGATTACAGCAGTTTCAGCCTCTGTAGGACATGCCTTACAGGGAAATGTCTTATGGATTGAGGGACTGCTGCTGGGCATAGGAGGCTTTTTGGGAGCGCAAATTAGTACTCGCTTTTTGCCAAAGTTACCAGACCAAGTGGTGAGCAATGGATTTCGCACGCTGTTGTTTTCCCTATCAATTTATATTTTTTGGCAGGCATGGCAGAGTTACGGTGCTTGAAAGTCTGTATCTATTTAATTAGACTTCGCCGCAGTGGTGAGCAATAGGGAACTTCGGACAAGGGAATAGAACTATAAATATAGCAGTCGCCAGGGCAGTTAGGACATGACAAAAGTCTCACACCCTTTGTAAGCGATGCAGCGCGGTCTTGGGGGTTTCCCCCATGAGCGACTGCATCAAGAAGCGCAAGAGTTTGACTTCTGACAAATGACTTCTGACAAATGACTTCTGCTATACATATCAGAATCAGACATCACTTTAGCAAGAGCAGGACTTACGCAAAACTGGGCATTAAATGCGCTTATGTAGTAGGGTGCTTTATTAACGCACCCTACAGATAAAGTCACTGCCTAAGTCCTGTTATAGTTTGTCAATAACCAACAACGTTTGTGTCGGAACTCAGCTTTAGGTGAAACCGCCAGCCCAGATATATCGCCCCGGCTGGACTCGTTTCCAGCCTTTAGATTCACATCCTTTAGTTAAGGTGTTACTAATGGATTTACGGGCTACATTTTTCTTCTTAGGATCCAAACCATTAGGATAAAGCACGTCCAAAACATCTGCGGCACTCATGATCTGTGGATAGTGTTCTCTTAACACAGAAGCCACGAGCTCATATAAGGTCATATACTTTAATTGCTCTAACTTAGGTAGCGGAGAAGGCCGACGAACTTTGCTCTTGGCAGGCTTTCTCTGAGGTTTATTGGTAGCAACTAAATCGGGAAAATCTTCAAGAGAAAAGGTGTAGCAACCTGGAGAGTCAGGGATAGAGTCCCATAACCCCTGGCTCTCTCCTTTCAACAAAATGGATTTGACCAGAGAAGTTTTCGAGGCAATATCGTCTTTATCCAACTCTCCAAACAGCTCCCTGATCAGGTAATCAACTCGGAAGATCGTACCCCTGTGGGTTTCCAGGAGTCGGTCAATGGCTTCTGTAATCCTCTGCTCCTGGTAATCGAGTTGTTGTTTGAGTGCTAATGCTGACTCCTCTAATTCAGTTTCAGTGGAGAAGTCTGCGGGCAATTCAGCTACTGGCGTGGTGAGGTAGTATTTTTCCTGCTGGTTGTGGTTGCTATTTCCAGGAGGCAGGAACTTGTTGGAGTTGTTTTCTGGTAGAGCTAATGCATTTGTATTTAGCAAAGCTTTAGCATGGTTAAGCTGTTCTCTTGCAACTGTGGCAGCTTGTTCATGATACTCCACCATTTGTCGGTAGTAATCAACCAAATCTGCTAACATGTTTTGACTTTGCGATGGTAGCGATGGCTGTGATGGAACATAAGACATCTACTTTTTTCCCCCAGATTCGTTAGCGTGTTGATAGCGAAGACACTTTCTGGCTACTCCTTTGCAGCGATTTCCATACTTGGGACAACAGGTAGCATAAGTCTCCCTCTCTGCAGGGGTATTGCAGTAGTGGCAAATGAACTTGTAAACCCGTGTATGGATAGTACGCCTGTGGGCTCTTACTTTGTATTCTCGAACAAAAACTTGTTTACTGGGCATAATTGTTTATATACTTTACTCCTTAAACATTAACAATGGGTTCCTGATAAGTGAAAGGAAGCGAATTAACACTGCTTGTGTGTTCTTTTTTGAACTCTCCCTGGTGTCAAGGACGGGGGATTCTACGCAGAAGGGGATAGCGGATGAAACTAGAAGCCTCAACCATAATCTTCGATTTAGTTGTCGGTACTTCACATAACTCCCATAGCAACGGGAGTAGGAGTAGTACCTTTGACTCCAATTTGATCTAACATCCTCACACAATAACTGCAAGCTGTAAAATAGGGAACTCCCGCCAGATTCCTCTGGAAAAACGGCAGCTGATGGCATCGATTCTGATTGCCTCTGTAACCCAATGCTCACAACACTCCGCTCACAACACTCCATCGGGGCTACTCACATCTGTCCATACCAAGTCATTTCCCCTAAGTAGAAGGTCATGGTCGATAAGCTAAATGCTCATCGGTGTCTAGTTTTTGACTATTCCATATCTAATCTAGGTTTGACCTTAAGCCGTGTGCCATTCTCCCGCGTGTTAATTGAATTGTGTGATCAACAATTGCCTGTTTCGTCTCCATCGCCTTTTGTTTCACTTCCTCTGGCAGCTTCTCGCCAAATTTCCCTAAATATAGAATGTCTGGTTGCTCAAATCCCAGAGTATAGACTTTTTTTTCCTCCCTTTTGGTAATGGGTAATGAGTAATGGTCGTAGGATTACCGATTACCCCGAGCCAATCATCGGACAATCTGATGTGGCATCCCTTTTCAAGAAAGGGTATAGCGCTACGCGCAAGTCAGCAAGGTTCTTGGGTCAGAAGTCAAAGGTGCGCTTTCCGTTCTCCGTAGGAGACGCGGGGCGCGTTCGGCGAATTAAATTCGCCACGGGTCGCACCTAAAAGTAAGCGATTACTTACGTTTCGGAGTTATGGAATGTCAAACATCTTAATGGGTAGTGCTATATCAGAACCTGCCCAACCTCTGGCTGCCCCTTGCCTGTTCCCTCAGAGCATATAACCCTCTTCGGTTTCGCGTCCTACTGCACACCGGAGCCGCGCTTCGCGTCTATGGGTCGCAAGCGGTTTATCAAAAAATGGCTAAACTGTTAGGCATTAAAAATGCCTAACAGCTTACCATACTAGGATTCATATCCACGCTTAATGCTGATAGATTAATGCTTATTTTAAAGACTTTATTTTCGTCAATAACTCGGTTTTTATTATAGTTTTATTTGGCAGTTTTATCCCCGTAATTAATACTTTTTTTGTTTTGAATACATTTAGGGTTAGGGGAAAATAACCGCTCTAATTTGGTTTTCAATAATTGGTTAATTGCCTGGATACTTTTTGTGGTTTTATTTGCTTCTATTTTGGGATATTTAAGTTTATTTTTGTCGAGTTTGATTACCAATTCTAAAGCTTCTTGGTGTTGATTAATTTCTTCTACAACTATTTTTCGTTCCTGTTCAGCCTTTGTTGTTGCTGCTTGATTCTCTTCTCTTAACTTAAGTTGTTCATTATCCTTATACAAGGGGGTAGGGTTAATCCCATATACCATTAGGATTTGAAGATTTTTTCTGGCGGCCATGAATTTTTTGCTAGCGGCTACTATGCCTCTACTTAGACAAAGGGAAGCTGTGGAAAAAATTATGGCTACAACAAAAGCAATAACCGGTATTAACTGATCTACTGCTCCGGATTCGTTGCTGACTAATACGGCTTGGAAATTCAAAAATATATCTCCTAAGAGCACCAGCCAAATTATAGATAATCCATTAGTTAATGGTAAAGGTATCTTAATTTTTTTGCTAATAATTCCAGACCCATCTACTATGGAGGTTATGGGTAAAGCACCTGTTACCAATAAACTGAGTAAATTCTTAGTCTCAATTCCAAATATTTTATCACCCTTTGACAGAGCAAGTCTTTCCCCAAACGAGTAATCTAATAGAGCCAACTGTCCAAAACTAGAAATTATTAAAAGTGCTAACAATATCAAAATTATTAAGACTTGAAGTCTTTTTTCTCTGCGATACCAATCTTCAAGCTTTTCACGATCTTCCGGCTTTTCAATATAGTTTTCAGACTTGGTAGTTGCTGGTTCAAATTCAGTCATATCTCATCACATCAGTTGATTAAGTAGAGTAGTGTCTACTAGGGTCTGGTTAGTTTACTCTTTTCCGGTGAAGCATTTGGAGCCTATACCTTTGGTTTTACCTATAATTTGTCGTCCAAATCCCCAAACTCATACTAGTACTAAACGTTATAATTTTTTTAAATCCTCCGGTATTTCGCAATAGTTATACTCTGAACTAGGAGTATATTTTTTGAGGTATTCTCCATCCAGTATTGACTCAAAATAATTATTAAGATGTATTCCTCCAATATCATCTATCTGGTTTAATTCTTTTTGAATTTCATGTTTAACAGTTTTCCCATCACGAAATGCATTACTGGCTTGACTGCTTCTCCTCTCCTTTTGTCTTAATATTTCTTTTAAATTGGGATAATTTTTGAGTTTTAAATAATAAATTCCTTCAAATAAGTCCCAGGTGTAAACTTGAAGGTTAACATTGGTTTGAGCATCTTTGATTTCAAAGGGCAAAGAAACTATGAAAATAACACTTTTAATTTTAGGGTCACGAATTTGGAGATTTCTCTCCAGACTTAAATTTAAAACTTGTTGCTCATCTTCCCTAGACCATTTCCAAGCTAAGCAACTAGCTTTTTTATAAACCCATCCGTCCTTATGGTTATCAATACGTCTGATATAAAAACTTTTAGGTTGATGAGAAAATGTTAATAAGGTTACAATATTGGGAGTATATCTATGATTCAGTAAACTATTGGTATCTGGAATTTCTTGTATTGAGTTTACAGGAATTCTTAAGACAAGCTTTTGAGGTGAGCATTCTTGATTGCCAAAAATCTCGTTATAGATAGGCTCATTAGACTGCACACTTATACTTCGAGCTTCTTGAGTTTGAATGTGACAGGGACTAATTTGAGGGGTACAGGAGTGTAGCCCGATACTATTCAAGATAAGAGTGACAAGAATTCCTAGATAGCGGTGCGACCCCGGCGAGGTTCCCTCGCCATGGGAACGCGCACCAAGACATCGGAAGAGTTTATTCATGGAAAACTGTATCATGAAATGACTTGAAAGATGCTGTACGCTAGCACTTTCCAGTTGAGCGTTCATGCCTACAGGATTACCTAAGGAATCTTTTGCCGACCTGGGACGATCTATGATGGAAAGGATATGCGATCGCGTTAGATGCATCTCACTAATGATCTTCTAAGGTCACCGCAGACTTCCGGATTGTTGGCAAAATTAGCATTAAGTCGTTTGTGCAACTCCTCTAATAGCCGTTCGAGCTCCTTAATATCTACTTCCGCTTCTGCCGTGGGATTCCAACCTGATTGGATCTCTGAGTCAAAAATACCCTAGGTGCGCTCTTACCATTAAGAATTAAATTCCCTATAGGTGTGCGCCTCCAGCATTTGTGTCTGGCAACCAGACTAGGATTGTCTTGACTTCTAGCAAACTGCTCTACCAACTCGCTGCGACTGCTCTTCAACCTCTTGGCCAATTTGTCTAGTTTCTTAATGCTGCTTGGCGTTAGCATGTTTGTTAACTCGGATTTTATATTCTCCTTGTTTTGTCTGTGTGCTTCTCATTGCTTGGGCTCATCGCCTACACACCAAAGTTAGATCAGAAGCTTATTTTAAGCATAGACACTTGATAACTTAATGAACATAATTACACACATGTATTGGAATTAAGTCTGTGGAATTAAGTCTGTAAATCGCCCATCACTGTGTTGGATCAAGATGGGACTACAAAACTTTCTTTTCTTAGAATACAACAAGCAATTAATTAGGAGTGCATCAATGAGCTATAAAGATGAACTATTTCCTTGGCGCATCATCCGCCATCTGCCTAAATGCCAGGGAATCGTTGTCCCTCGCTTTCGCCGCCGAAATCAAGCAGAAGCCCATCTACAAGCACTGCGCTGCTTAATACCTGATGCTCGATTCACCCTCATGTTCGACATCACAGTAGATGACATTGTGCCAGCGATCGCTATGACAAAGCACCTATCTCAACCAAATCATCAATAAAACCAAATTCTTGGCTCTAATCACTGTTTTATTTCGCCGCATCAAAGCGCCTAAGAAGTTTCCCATTACTAAGCGCCAAATTGCCATACTTACCGACATTCCTGAATCATGGATTCTCAAAATCTAGCTCTGGTCTGATGTTCTGTTTGTCGATGGCCTTTAGGCCACGCTACGCGAACGCCGAGACACAGTAGAGCAATTGATCCGTAAGGGTGACGCTGGTAAAGTGGAAAAATGCACTACTAGCGCACAGCTACAGCAGTTGCAGCATGCCATCCAATCGGACTACAAAAATCTGCAACTTCAAAAAGCACCCCTAACCATCAGATGACATAAGGACTACGGCCTAATGGCATTTTCGTGCTTTCGTGGATCTTGGCAAAATCAAACAGAACCGACCTCAGCCACTGTGAATCAAAAACTTATCCTGATCTGGTATCGCAACGATTTACGGATCCATGACCATGAACCACTCTATCAAGCTGTCCAGGAAAAAGCTCAAATTATCCCCCTGTACTGCTTTGATGACAGACAATTTGGTACTACCTCTTAGCCGTCGGTCTTAACCTTTGGTAAAGCACTCTATGGGCTTTTGCTTTGGATGAAGTATTTCAAGTTGAGTGTTGAGAGTTAACAGTTAACCTTCAACACTCAATTAGCCAGCCACCAATTAGCCAGCCATCAATTTTTCCCTTTCGCTGTTGATGTTGATCAAAACACAGATGGACAGGATTATATGGATAAAACTGTGCTATCTATCTGTATTTAGGAATCTGTGTTTACCAATCCTGGTTGGATTCCTGTTTTGCCTTACTCAGTTCTAAGGTCACGGCACTGGTAACTTAAGGGCAGGGTGAGATTCTGAAGGACGAATTCGGTATTTAACCAGATTGGCGAGATCTTGTAGTTGACCAATTGCTTCAGCACCTTCCAACTTCATCAGCTCTCGGTCATCGCGCATTTCAGTCCAAGTGATCCCGTAATCTGAAACCAAAAATCGAATCAGGTGATTGTCCCCCAAGCTAACCATAAACGATGCGCTATTCATCTGCCCACCACAGGTGTAGCAGGAGGCTAAATAGCCTTGGTTTTCTAGTACAATTGCCAACGCCTGTAGATTCATTACTAAATCTCGGACAAATTGACGGTGCTCCTCTGCAAGTCGTATAAACACTTCTGTTCTCCAAACACCACTCCTAGATTTTAGAGCTTCTATTCTTTCTTAAAAATTTAATCTTCATGTTTCAAGATAAATCAGGATAAAATTGGGGGATTTTTCTAAGAAATAGACTCTTGTCAATCTTTTCCTTAATCTCTTGCCTTGTTCTATCCCAAAATTAACCTGTCGGTCAAGGCAAATTGGCTCCCTTGTCATAATTTTCATGAGTCAAGGGATATACATTAGTAGTTTCTATATGTTTATGGAAATTCTTTAACTAACCTAACTACCGGTTCAAGCACAACCGATAGTTCCGTGTTATTAGCGAGCCTTAGATGTTAATTTACTTGCCACCAACCAAATGCCGGTCCTATAAATCTCACCGTTAGCCAGAATACAATCATAAAGACAATACCAGCCCAAGCTCCCCTAGTCGTCCATTTAACAAACTGCTCACCCTGACTTTTAGTTATCGGGAGCCATGGAAATATGTTGGCTTCTTTCCCGTAGTCTTCTCCCAGTGCTGCTTTCCGGCGTTTTGCTTCACCCATAATCGTTTTTAATCACTCAGTGATAATAATAACCACTCAGTGATAATAATAACCTATGTATTGAACAATGGTGGGCATTAGCAGAGCTCGTGTAGAATTTCTTAACTTTAGGGGATGATCAGCCTTGGCAACCTCAATAAATTTACTAAGCCGCCAACAGTATCATCAAGGCTGCCCTTATCCCCCCAAAGATCGGGGGGCAGGAAAAAGGCAAAGGGATCGGGAGAATTTATTCACCCTGTTATGGGTGTGGTGCCACCTTTTACCTTTTTTCTTTTACCTTCAAACCTGTACCTCTTCCAGCATCAATTTAGAACGCTTGAGTTCTTCTGAAAGGGGAACAGGGTAATGACCTGTGAAACAAGCAGAGCAGAAACTCTTGGAGTCTTTCCTTGTGGCTAGCATCATTCCCTCCCAACTCAGATAAGCGAGGGAATCCACACCAATATAATTGGCTATTTCTGCTACTGACTTGGTGGCGGCAATCAGTTGCTCTTGGTTATCGGTGTCTATTCCAAAGAAGCAAGGATGAGTGACTGGGGGCGAGGAGACTCGCATATGTACTTCAGCTACACCTGCATCACGCAAAGCTTTGATAAGTTTGCTGCTGGTGTTTCCTCGAACAATGGAGTCATCTACTAGTACCACTCGTTTACCAACTAAGACATCTTTGAGGGGATTAAGTTTCATTCGGATGCCAGTTTCTCGCATACTCTGAGTGGGTTGGATAAAGGTGCGACCTACATAGCGATTTTTAATCAGTCCCTCTCCGTAAGGAATACCGGACTCTCGGGAAAAGCCGATAGCTGCCGGGACACCGGAATCGGGTACAGCAATCACCATGTCCGCATCTGGTGTTGACTCTTTTGCCAGCTGACGCCCTAGGCGTAACCGATAGCTAAACACAGTTTGATCATCCATGATGCTATCAGGGCGAGCAAAGTAAATCATCTCAAAGATACAAACTTTGCGCTCTGGCTTTTGACTCCAGTCGAAGGAAGCAATGCCTTCGTCATTAATCCAGACTAATTCTCCCGGTTCCACATCCCGCAGATAGTCAGCACCGATAATATCTAAACCACAGGTTTCTGATGCCAGGACGTAGCCCCCAGAATTGCCACCTAAGGTGCCAATCACTAGAGGGCGAATGCCATTGGGGTCACGAACACCCATTAATCCATCCGGTGTGCCAATCACTAAACTAAACGCTCCTTGGCAAGATTGAAAGGCACTCATTGCTGCCTCCAACCACCCTTTGCCATGGTTAACCTCTGCAGCGATCCCTAGGGCGATTAGTTCTGAATCGGTAGTGGTCATCAAGTTAGAGTTATGCTTGAGTAAATCATCACGTAATTGGATAGTGTTGACCAAGTTACCGTTATGAGCCAAAGCCAACGGTCCTAAGGGAGTTTCCACCACGGCTGGTTGAGCATTGGCGATATGGCTAGAACCAGTGGTAGAATAGCGGTTATGACCAACGGCAATCTGACCAGGTAGCTGATCCAAAATTTCTTCATTAAAGACCTGGGAGACTAGCCCCATATCTTTGTAGACATGGAGCTGCTTGTCATCAAAGGTAGCAATCCCTGATGATTCCTGACCTCGGTGCTGTAGGGCAAATAGACCAAAGTAAGTCAGCTTAGCGACATCTTGCTCTGGTGCATAGATACCAAAGACTCCGCAAGCTTCCTCTGGCTTGTCCAAGTGCTGGGGATAGTCATCCTTGGACTGATCACAATATTGGTCAGAGGAAAGGGATTGGTTGGACATCATAACTATTATGGGTTGCTCCTAATTGCGGCATGAAGTCGATTTAACCTAAATCCCAAGGGGATTGGTTTTGTATATTTAATTAAACTTAATGTTTCCTTAACGATATCACCTATACGATATTATTGTGGGTTAATGTCGGCAATTCCTGGGTATTCCTAAAGCGGTTACTGCATTTTGCCCCCCGAAACCAAAGCTAAAACATAGTGCCTGCCTGACTTGGCACTGACGCGCTATAGTTACGAAATCCAAATCCCATTCCGGTTCCCTCAACCCAATACAAGGGGGTAAGGTTTGGTGTTTTAAAGCGATTAGACACAAAGCAGTACCAATGGCTCCAGAAGCACCAAGAGTGTGACCGGTGGCTCCTTTGGTAGAACTGATTGCCACCCCTTGGGGAAATAGCTGCTGAATCAGCTCCGCTTCATTCTGGTCATTAAGTTTGGTTCCGGTACCGTGGGTATGGATATAATCAATATTTTTAGGAAATAGGTGGCTGCGGTCTAGACATTGTTTGATAGCTGCGATCGCACTCTGTCGATTTGGGTTAGGTTTACTGACATGATAAGCGTCCGAGGTTAAGCCAAACCCCAGTAATTTTCCATAGATAGGGGCGGCTCGACGACGAGCCAAATCCTCTGACTCCAATACCAAGACAGAACCTCCCTCTGCCAACACCAAGCCTTGACGTTGCTTGTCAAAGGGGTAAGCACCAGTTTTTGCTAGAGCCCCCATTTTAGTAAATCCGGCTAGGGTTAGAGGAGTAATTGGTGCTTCTACAGCACCAGCAATGACTCGTTGGCATTGACCAGTTTGAATCAATTCAAATCCTTGAGCGATCGCCCAAATTCCTGTTGCACAAGCTGCCATTGGTGCTAGGACTGGCCCAAAGGAACCGATGTAATGGGCAGCAGCAATAGCTGGTTGATGGGGTAGAGTATCTAACCAATGCTCTAGAGTTAAGGTCTCATTTAAGATATCGAATCGCTTATACTCTGGTTCGGTGTCGAGTTTGCTCTGACTAGTCATCTGTTCCTGGGCTAGTTGCTCCCAAGCCGCCTGACAGCTACGACTGGAACCAATCACCACACCACAATCCTTGAGAGGGATGGTTAATTTAGCATCTTCAAGAGCATCTGCTACAACCTGGTAGGTCAGCTGTTCAATAGAAGCTGGTGTCTTACCAATCATAGCCAACGGTAGAGGTGATAAATTGGCGAAGGGTTGATACCAGCTAATAGCTGACTCACCGTTTAGCAAATGCTGCCAACTGGGTTTGAGGTTGCCTAAAGCAGATACTAATCCAATCCCAGTAACGCATACCTGCACGGATTCGTTGAAAGATCGTTATTCTTTATCTTCAGCTTTCTTCAGGTTTTCGATGCCTTGAATGACCTTGACTGATTCAATGCGATCGCCTTGCTGAATTTTGTTTACCACATCCATACCTTTAGTGACATAGCCAAATACAGCATAGTCCCCATCCAAGAAAGGCAGTTCTGCTAGGGCAAAGTAAAACTGTGAAGAGGCTGAGTCTGGCATTTGGGAACGAGCCATGGCAACAGCACCACGAGTATGAGTCAACTGAGGATCACTATTAATTCCGGCTACCTTAAAGGTTTTTCTGTATATCGGTTCCTCTGCCCCCTTCGGCTTAATTTCTAGTGGGATGTAGCGAGTTTCCTTCGTTTGTGGATCTATGAACCCCCCTGTGCCCAGAAGCTCTACTGGGAATTTTGGATTTTTTCCTTGGGGATCACCACCTTGGACAACAAATGGTTGAGGTTCCCTTACCACTCGGTGAAACACTAGTCCGTCATAAACACCCTTTTGAACCAGATCCACAAAGTTGCCAGCTGTAATCGGGGCATTGGTTCCATCCACTTCAATAGTAATCGGTGAGCCTTTTACCCTCAGCTCAACAGTAGCTTTGTTGTCTAGTCGGGGTAAATTGCTGAATTGGGGATTGCTGGTGGTTTCAGCAGGAGTAGGGTTGTTTTGGGGAGTTGATGATTCCGTTGAGTTTGCCATTGGGTTGCTGCATCCTGCTATTACCAGACCTAACACTACTAAAATCACCGATAGCCAGCGCCGGATATTTATTCTCATTATCTTGTTAACTTTCTAGGTTTCTGTAGCCTATACTACTGAATTATTTAAGAAGCTTTATTTAAGCAGGAAGCAACTTGATGGGGGAGTGTGCCACCTAGGAATTTACAACCCTTCCAAGGGAACTCCTAAGAAACGAGCCAGCTCTGCTCCCTGATTTTCTAATTCCGAAAGGGAGATGGGTTGACCGACACGAGTCAGAGGAACTTCCCGACGATCCTTAGTGCGCACGTAGAGGACTCGGCGTGGATTTAGACCCTCTTTGATGTCTACTCGAATCGACTGGACATCTTCTGTACGGCAACTGAATTCGACTTCACGGTTTTTACCGGGAAAGCCAGACCGCACTACTCTGACCATACCTGTTTCTTGGTTAAATTCATTGTAGCCTCCGCCGATATCCCAATAAATGGTTAGCCATAGGTAGAGAGATAGCAACAGCGCAGCAACGCCATAGAAACCCATTGCTACTCCCTGAGGGATAAAAATTAGGTTGGTTGCATCTCCAATCGGGAGTAGATCCATGTTGAGATAACTCGAAAGCCCTGCCAGGAAAAAGCCTATACCTCCTATAGATACAGCTCCTGCCACTAAATAGTTGCTCAAACGGCGAGAGCCAAGAACCGATTGTCGAAGTACCAGGTTTTCCAGTTGGTTGGTGGATGCTGCCATGAGAAGATGTGGTTGCCTCTATGAAATCTGACTTGACAATAGTGCTGAGGACCGAGAGTAAATCAGTAAGTTATGGATACTCCAGCGAGCTCATCTAGAACTTGTATCACATTTTTGACCAAGACAGGGAAATTATGTAACTTTTGACACCAAATCTCAAAAAAATCTGAGGAGTATGTGTAATTTTGTAAAATTTTTGGTATTTATTATTATTGTATGTAACGTTTGTAACCCAACTCTCCTTATGGGAGAATCAAGTCAAGGGTTTAACTGCGTGATAGTTTAAGAAACATTAAGTGACCACAGCCTAACCTGATAGCCTGTGGGATCCCGTTAAAAGACCATCCTGTAAGAGGAAAGTGACTCTTGCCTCACTGAAATCTAAGGGAAATCCACCTCTAAAAGGGTGGAAGTGTCGCTAAAAAGACGTAAAAGCGTCCCAATTTTGAATCCTTGCAAATCGTTATATGTATGAGGATTTGAATCTATGACAGTAGCAGTAGGACGCGCCCCCAGCACCAGAGGATGGTTTGACATCCTCGATGACTGGCTCAAGCGCGATCGCTTTGTATTCGTCGGCTGGTCCGGCATTCTGTTGTTCCCCTGTGCCTACATGGCGTTAGGGGGCTGGCTAACTGGTACCACCTTTGTAACCTCTTGGTACACCCACGGCTTAGCATCTTCTTACCTAGAAGGTTGTAACTTCCTGACCGTAGCAGTGTCCTCTCCTCCCAACAGTCTGGGACATTCCCTACTGCTGTTGTGGGGACCAGAAGCCCAAGGAGACTTGACTCGCTGGTTCCAACTAGGAGGGTTGTGGAGCTTCGTAGCATTCCACGGAGCATTTGGTCTGATTGGGTTCATGCTGCGGCAATTTGAAATTGCTCGTCTAGTAGGCATTAGACCCTACAACGCGATCGCATTCAGTGCGCCGATTGCAGTATTTGTCAGCGTGTTCCTGATGTACCCGTTGGGACAGTCCAGCTGGTTCTTTGCTCCTAGCTTCGGAGTAGCGGGTATCTTCCGTTTCATCCTGTTCCTGCAAGGCTTCCACAACTGGACACTGAATCCCTTCCACATGATGGGCGTAGCTGGGGTACTCGGTGGTGCTCTGCTGTGTGCCATTCATGGGGCAACGGTGGAAAATACCCTGTTCCAGGATGGTGACAAAGCCAATACCTTCCGGGCGTTCAACCCGACCCAAGCGGAAGAGACCTACTCAATGGTCACCGCTAACCGGTTCTGGTCTCAAATCTTCGGCATTGCCTTCTCCAACAAGCGCTGGCTGCATTTCTTTATGCTGTTTGTGCCAGTAACTGGCTTGTGGATGAGTGCAGTAGGAATTGTAGGTTTAGCATTGAACCTGCGAGCCTATGACTTCGTGTCCCAGGAAATCCGGGCAGCAGAAGATCCAGAATTTGAGACGTTCTATACTAAGAACATTTTGCTAAATGAGGGTCTCCGGGCTTGGATGGCTCCGGCAGACCAACCTCACCAAAACTTTGAGTTCCCTGAGGAGGTACTACCGCGTGGTAACGCTCTCTAATAATGTTGGTATGGTTGCGGGCAATCGTGACCAAGAATCTTCCGGTTTCGCCTGGTGGTCTGGTAATGCCCGTCTGATCAACCTCTCTGGTAAGTTGCTGGGAGCTCATGTTTCCCATGCTGGCCTGATCGTTTTCTGGGCTGGCGCAATGACCCTATTTGAGGTTGCTCACTACATTCCCGAAAAGCCTGTGTTCGAGCAAGGATTAATTCTAATCCCTCACATGGCTACTTTGGGTTGGGGTGTTGGTCCTGGTGGCGAAATTGTTGACACTTTCCCCTACTTTGTTATTGGTGTCCTACACCTGATTTCTTCTGCCGTATTGGGCTTCGGCGGTATTTATCACGCCGTTCGTGGTCCTGAAGCCTTAGAAAATTATTCTAACTTCTTTGGTTACGACTGGAAGGACAAGAACAAGATGACTAGTATCATCGGGTTCCACCTGATCATTTTAGGATTGGGTGCCTTCTTGCTGGTGATCAAGGCCATGTTCGTCGGCGGTGTTTATGACTCTTGGGCACCCGGTGGTGGTGCGGTTCGTTTGATCACCAACCCAACCCTGAACCCCGGTGTGATCTTCGGCTACTTAGTCGATGCTCCCTTCGGTGGAGAAGGTTGGATTATTGGTGTCGCCAACATGGAAGACATCATTGGCGGTCATATCTGGATTGGTCTGATCTGCATCTTTGGTGGTGTATTCCACATTCTGACTAAACCCTTCGGCTGGGCTCGTCGTGCCTTTGTCTGGTCTGGAGAAGCTTACCTCTCCTACAGCTTAGGTGCCTTGTCCATGATGGGCTTCATTTGCTCTTGCTACGTGTGGTTCAACAACACCGCTTATCCTAGCGAGTTCTATGGCCCTACTAATGCTGAAGCGTCTCAAGCTCAGTCTTTCGTGTTTTTAGCCCGTGACCAACGCCTAGGTGCTAACATTGCGTCTTCCCAAGGGCCTACTGGTCTGGGTAAATACCTGATGCGCTCTCCTACTGGTGAAATCATCTTCGGTGGTGAAACCATGCGCTTCTGGGACTTCCAAGGTCCGTGGTTGGAGCCTCTACGGGGTCCCAATGGTCTGGATGTTAACAAGCTCAGAAATGACATTCAGCCTTGGCAGCTACGTCGTGCTGCTGAGTACATGACCCATGCTCCTAACGGTTCCATCAACTCTGTAGGTGGCATTATTACTGAGGCAAATTCCTTCAACTATGTCAACCCTCGTGCTTGGTTGGCTAGTTTCCACTTTGTAATGGCCTTCTTCTTCCTAGTTGGTCACCTCTGGCACGCTGGTCGCGCACGGGCTGCTGCGGCTGGATTCGAGAAAGGTATTGACCGTGACACTGAGGCAGTACTTGAAATGCCTGACCTTGACTAGGTGATGGGATTGAGTTAATAACTCAATGGTAAATCACACTAAGTAAAGTCTAATTAATGGCTAATTAATGGCTAACTAAAAGCTAAGTGATTTTTAAGGCTCCTGTACTTTACAGGAGCTTTTCTTTGGAACAGTTTTCTCCATATAGCACTACGCATTGAGATGTTTGACATTGCTAAACTCCGAAACTTAGTCTAAGCTGACTTCTGACTTCTGACTTCTGACTTCTGACTTGCGCGTAGCGCTATAACTCCTGTCTAAGTTAGTCATGGCTGTATATAGGTCATGGGTAAGCTGTGCAGCTCCTTTTTTAACTGACTTGGTAGAATAATCTCCTACACTAATCGCAGATCCAACAGTCACTTTGACGTCACAACCCCATTTAGGAATAGGCTGGCTATAATTAAGAGCAATCGGTACAATATTGAGACCAATACCAGGGTGAGATGATTCTACCTGCAAGGCAATACGAGCCATACCAGGTTTTAAGGGGTTTACTTCACCATTACGGAAAATATTGCCTTCAGGAAACATTACCAGTACTTCGCCATTGCTCAGGAGTTCGACAGTGTGACGGATACTGCTAATTCCTCCACGTCCAGTATCTACGGGGAACCCTCCTAGACGACGGATAAACCAACCCTGTATGCCATAGATTTCATTGGCTGAGACCATATACCGCAAGTCACGTCCGGTTACAGGTTTGCCAACGGCGTAAGGAACCATTAACGCATCCCAACGAGAGCGATGGGTGGGAGCTAAAATAACAGGACCTGTTTTAGGAACGTTCTCTTGCCCTGTTACGGTAAGTTGACCAAAATGAAACGGAATAACAACACGCCGTGCTAAGGGATAGATAATGTTAGTTAACCCGTGGCAAATACCAGAATCTACAGACATGGTTTTGATGGCGTTACCGTGATCGTTACCATAATCAGAAGTATGTTTTAGCGTTGTTGTCATTGCTCAATCCTACTTACTGCAAGTAGAGCTAAACTATCAATGATCAAGGGTTTGTCCTAAATCCTTAACCTTCAGTTCTACTGTATGTGGTTTCGATCTCAATATCTGACACTCACAGGACACTTCTTGTGGTGTCATGCCCTGATCTGTTCCCTATGGATACTGAAGCTATTAATGGCGTGGCTGAAGGTAAGCATATGCGCTACTTGAGGTGCTGCTTGAGGTGCCGTCAGCCGTCAGCCGTCAGCCGTCAGCCGTCAGCCGTCAGCCGTGGGCTTTTGGCCCACGCTGCGCGAACAGCTTTGTGCCATAGACTTTGACGCTGTGACTTTACTCAGATTATTAAACTAAGGCTTACCTGTTTTCTGGATGCAGTTGCTCATGGGGGAAACCCCCGTGAGCAACTGCATCGCTTATTCAAAAGCTATTGGGTGTAGCTTGCCCAAGCGCCCATAAACTGATAGCTGATAGCTGATAGCTGATAGCTGATAGCTGATAGCTGATAGCTGATAGCTGATAGCTGATAGCTTACGGTCTTTTGCGTCGCTCGGCAAACCAAGATTGCAACTGTTCCCGACAAACCGATTCCATAATTCCCCCTAAAACTGGCAACCGATGATTAGAACAAGCACTATCAGGAAGATTAGCAACGGTGCGAATGCTGCCAGTTTTAGGATCATCTACACCATAAACCAGAAGACCGAGTCGTGCTAAGATAATCGCTCCGGCACACATGGGACAAGGTTCCAAGGTAACGTATAGGGTGCTGGTATTAAGATGCCAGGTTTGCAGCTTTTGACCAGCAGCACGGAGTGCCAGGATTTCCGCATGAGCAGTGGGGTCTTTGTCCCGCTCTCGGCGATTCTCTCCTGTCGCAATTAACTTACCTTCACTGTCTACAATCACTGCACCCACTGGTACCTCACCGGCTTCACCAGCTTTCTGGGCAATTTCTATGGCAACAGTCATCCATTTGCGATGGATGAGATAGCAGTTATCAATCGGGTTAGGTACTTCCATTGTAGGGAGTAGGGAGTAGGGAGCAGGGAGTAGGGAGCAGGGAGCAGGGAAGAGAGGGAAGCGTGGGGAAATAGGGGTATAAGGATTAATTGGTAATTGCTATTTTAAATTTTCAATTGTTAATTTCAATACCTAACTTTGGGGTTTATAGTAATTAATCTAAGTTATAGATTTTATAATATTAATCAAGACTGGTTCCACCAATAGCGCCACCTTTATCAAGCACATAAGCGATCGCATTATGAAGGTCTGTGCCCTGGAAATTCTCAACGTAGTCGCACTGGTTACCACCAGTAAAGAATAATACTTCAGCTTGAACTCTCCACGGGTTGAAACCACATGGATTCTAAGCGGATGTTGCTTCGCGGGTTAAAACCACGCTTGGTGCGCTTTCCATAGGCGAATTAAATTCGCCATGGGTCGCACCTCTGCGCAACGCTTCACGATACGATCTAGATAGAGAGTCCAGCTTGTATCGTTGTGGCAGGTTCAAAACTGCCCTTCCGACCTCGGCCAGAGAAAACTCTAGCTGTGTCGATACTTTGCGAAGAATGTTGGCTGCTCCGTTGCAGTCAGCATTTATCAATTCGCCCTTTCCAGACTTGTAAAGCCCACGTCTAACTCTTCTCCCACTTTCTTTCCACCCCAAGCCCGAAGGGCACGCTTCGCGAACGGGTTTTCCACCAAGTGTAGGCAAAAAATCACGGTCTAAAAAGCTAGCCTTGCTGGTGTAACTTTCTTCAGTCTCAACGAATTTGATACCGTACTCAATACATAGCTGTTCTATCCGACTTTTTAATTTAGCAGTAGGTATCTGAACAAACTGCTGATTATTTTTTTTTCCAATATTGATGCTGTCTTTGTTGCGCTTGTTCCAACCAAATACGACTGTACTAACGTTATTCCTTAAGCACCAGTTAACTATGAATCTAGCGGCTTTATTTACGTTGTCTCGCATTTGTCGATTTCGCTTTTCAATCAAAAAAGCTAGATGTTCGTCCCAGTAGTCTCTACTTTTACCCTTTTTGATAGCACCTACACGCTTGTTGTACCACTGGTTTTGAGACTTAACTTTTCTTCCATCTAATATAAACGACTTACCTGTAGTAGACACGCAGGTTAACCAGTTATTTAAACCAGGATCAATCCCTAAGACTTCACCTGTTTGAGTAACTGCTTCAGGAGCTGTTCTCTCATAGACGAACTCTAGATACAAGCACCCGTTTCTTGGTACAAATCGATACTCTTTTATCGCTTTGTAGTCAATATTGGAAGGCATAGGTAGAAGGAAATGGTCTATCCCAAACCATGCTTTAATCTGTTTTCCTAGAGTAAACTTAAGCTGACCCTTTATCAGCTTCACCCATCTAGCCGGATAGCTAACAACAGCCAATCCCCCCTTTTTTCTATAATTAGGAACTCTAGGCTTGTTTGCTAGCTGACCTTTCTTATATAGCTTGTTTAAGGCTTTGTAAGACTTAAAGGATTCTATTACTCCGTGTAGTGTCTGCTGAGCACAAGCTGACCTCATTGCCTTGAAGTGATGATTTGTCTTCATTATCTTATCCAGATCGGCATTTGTAAGATACCTTCCAGCTTTGAACAACAATTGACGGCAGTAATAAATCCCGCAGTTAGTTAACTTGTTAGCTTCTGAACAGATAAACTCGATAATTGCTCTATTATCAGGTGTCGTAGTTATTAAATGTTGTTGACAACCATACATATTGCATCGACCTTTTGCTGTGCTAATTTAATTATATACTACCGTAATGAATGGGTCAAACATATGCCAGAAAAAAAGAGAAGAGTCGGGAGACCAAGTATCTATGAGGAAAGCAAAAAGACTTACAGTGTTAAGGTTACAAAAATAGCTTGGGGAAATATTAAAAATATGGCAGAGTCTTCTGGCTTGAGCTTGTCTGAGTTCATGGAGTACCTAGGAAGGAATGGAAAACTACCTTAAACACGATAGCCGGGATAAATCCCGGCACGCTCCACGCCCACCCAATAAATTAGGTGGCTAACTCTCGCTTGTTACTTTCCTGTTTCACTATCTTGATTCACCCTGAAAGCTTAACCACTCAACCTTAACCCTGCAACCAACTAACCTTCAACCAATTAACTTTCAACTGTATCCGATTGTTACTGTTTGACCCGGTGGGTGGAACGGGCATCTTGCCCGTTTCCTGCCTCGGACAGGCTTTCCCAAAACTGGCAAAGAGGTGGAAAATCAGGGCCAGCCTTTTGGTGGTGCGTTACGGGGCAGACTATCTCAACCCTGGCTACGAGGCGAAAAATAAGGGCAAGTCCGCCCCTAACACACCCTACGCCTTCAACCTTCAACCTACTGAATGCTTACTAACCCTTCAACCTTAACCCTCCAACCAACTAACCTCCAACCTTCAACTTTCAACCAACTAACCTTCAACCTAAAAATTAGCCCGCTGCCTGAGTTAGCAAAGACTCCAATTGTCCCTTACCGTCTAAATCATACAACTCATCGCAACCGCCAATGTGTTGGTTATTGATAAAAATTTGGGGTACCGTTCGACCTCCGTTGGCTCGTTCCGCCATCTGGTTTCTGGCATTGTCGTCCCCATCGATTTTATACTCGGTGTAGTCAACCCCTTTCCACCATAGCAATAGCTTGGCTCGGATACAGAAGGGGCAGGCTTGCCAGGTGTAAATTTCCACATTGGCTTTCATCTGTTCTGGCTTGCGTCCTAGGATGGGATTGAGAAAATCCAGCATTGTTGGTTAATCCTATGTTGTTGAATCCTATTTAACGATATAGCATGGTTAGGGTATAGTTTAACTTAAGAAAAAGGAAAGAAATAGGATAAGTTTTGGTGTTTATATGTCAGCTATCAGCTATCAGCTATTAGCTATCAGCTATCAGGCTCGAAACCTGTGCCATGATCCATGGACTACCCAAACTTTAACTACTCATTAATCTCGAACTATTAAATTTTATCGTTATAGGTTTATTTTAAGCTGAATGCTGTTCGCGTAGCGTGGCCTACGGCCAACGGCTGAATGCTGAATGCTTACTTTATTATAAATCACTATTTGGTTTGATTTATTGTTTTTAAACACTATCTAGCAATGGTTGTAATAATGGTTACAAAAACCATAGATAAATAATTCATAAAACCGCGATTTTCAAAGCTTTTTAATTCTGATCTAGGGCCACCACCGACTGACATCCTTAATCGCTTCAACAATTGCAGCCAGAGCTTCCTTGCCTCCCAAAGAGATAATAGTTGGACTGAGATTAACCAGGTCTTCTAAGAACCCCTGGCGATCGTGACAAGCCAAGGTGTGAATAAACTCTTGCCAAAGGGAAACGTCATCTTGGAGGGATAAGCCTGGATTTTTGATTAGTCCACTGAAAGCATAGGCTCGGTGATACTCAGACTGAATTGCTTGTGCCATTTGTAGGACTTCTGGAAGTAGGCTTTGCGGAACATCTGGTACTAGTCCAATCAGGGCATTGGCTCGGCTCCAATCATCGGTAATGGCCCGTGCGGCTTCTAGGGCTTCTGGTAGGATTTGAGGCAACTGTGGTGCTAGGTCACTCAGGGCATTGGCTCGGATCCACTCATCAGTAATGGCCCTTGCGGCTTCTAGGGCTTCTGGTAGGATTTGAGGCAAATGTCGTGCTAGTTTACTCAGGGGATAGGCTCGTTTGGACTGATCGGTAATGGCTCGTGCGGCTTCTAGGGCTTCTGGTAGGATTTCCGACAAATTGGGTACTAGTTCAATCAGGGCATTGGCTCGGATCCACTCATCGCTAAGGGATCGTGCCATTTCTAGGGCTTGTGGGAGGAGGGTTTCCGGCAAATTGGGTACTAGTCCAATCAGGGCTAGGCCTCGGTCTGTGTGATCGGTAATGGCTCGTGCCGCCTCTAGGGCTTCTGGTAAGATTTCCGGCAACTGTCGTGCTAGTGCTCTGAGGGCATCGGCTCGGTCTTTGTGATCGGTAATGGCTCGTGCTAATTCTAGGGCTTCTGGTAGGATTTGAGGCAACTGTGGTGCTAGTTCACTCAGAGCACCAGCTCGGTCTGTGTGATCGGTAATGGCCCGTGCCACTTCTAGGGCTTCTGAGAGTAGGCTTTCCCCCAACTGTGGTGCTAGTTTACTCAGGACTATAGCTCGGTCTCTATCATCGGTAAGGGCTCGTGCCATATCTAGGGCTTGTGGGAGTAGGCTTTCGGGCAACTCTGGTGCTAGTTTTCCCAGGGCATGGGTTCGGCTGGACTGATTGGTAATGGTTCGTGCCGCTTTTAGGGCTTCTGGTATAATTTCGGGCAACTGTGGTGCTAGTTCACTCAGGGCATAGGCTCGGTCTCTATCATTGGTAATGGCTCGTGCTGCTTCTAGGGCTTTTGGTAAGATTTCCGGCCAATGTCGTGCTAGTCCACTCAGGGCATCGGCTCGGTCTCTATCATTGGTAATGGCCCGTGCTGCTTCTAGGGCTTGTGGGAGCAAGCTTTCCGACAACTGTGGCGCTAGTCCACTCAGGGCATAGGCTCGGTATGACTCATTGGTAATGGCTCGTGCGGCTTCTAGGGCTTCTGGTATAATTTCCGGGAACTGTGGTGCTAGTGCTCTGAGGGCATAGGCTCGGTCTGATTCATCGGTAATGGCTCGTGCGGCTTCTAGGGCTTCTGGTAGGATTTGAGGCAACTGTGGTGCTAGGTCACTCAGGGCATGGGCTCGGTCTCTATCATTGGTAATGGCCCGTGCCGCATCTAGGGCTTCTGATAAGATTTCCGGTAGCTGTGGTGCTAGGTCACTCAGGGCATAGGCTCGGTCTCTATCATTGGTAATGGCCCGTGCCACTTCTAGGGCTTCTGATAAGATTTCCGGCAAACGTGGTGTTAGTTCACTCAGGGCATCGGCTCGGTATTTGTTGTTGGTAAGTGCCCGTGCCACTTCTAGGGCTTCTGAGAGTAGACTTTCCGGTAAATATGGTGCTAGGTAACTCAGGGCATAGGCTCGGTAACTATCATCGGTAATGGCCTGTGCGATTTTGAGGGCTTCTGAGAGTAATGTTTCCGGTAACTTTGGTGCGACCTCTTTTAGTGCTTCTGCTCGATTATGAGGATCTTGTATGTATTGAAGGTAAGCCAAAGCCTGAACTGGAGTCCAGATCTTTTTCTCTACCAGGGCTGCCATCAACTCTCCTGGAATATGCCCTAGCAAACTATTGATAGAAGACACCATCAAGGCATAACGGCACTGCAAACTAATAGAACGAGTTGGTGAAGAAGAAAAAGCCTGTTCTGCTAACTGCCAAGCCTTGGCTAGATCTTTGACAAAGCCCCCTAGTTTATCCAGACGTTCACAGCTTTGATACCAACCATTGCGTCCAGCTTCTGTTTCCTCCTGCAGCAGTTGGTGTACTTCCTCTACCCAATCCGCTTTTTCTAAATGCCAGGTCAGATAACTGTGACTATAGCCATCGTCCGGTAGGGTGTGCCATAAACCGTTTTGGGTTTTTTGGCGATAGCGCTCTAGGAGTTGACCATGGGCTTGGGGCCAGGTTAATCCTAAACCCGGTAAGCTCACCTCTTGCCCTGTAGCTGGTTCAGCAGTTAGCAACCGACGCGCCATGTCATGAACTAAGTCATGGAGCTGATAGGTGGGAGTCTCATTAGTGGATTTACCAGAGAGCAGTAGAGCCTTAGATTTAAAATACTGTAAGGTCTTTCTGGCCTCCCTAGCACCAACATCCCACAAGGTTGTGCCTAAAGCGGGAGTAATGGAGACATCTTCTGGCAAGACACCAAACCAGGCAAACTGCTGAAATTTTCCTGGTGGTAGTCGTCGTAGACTGAGATTAAAGGATGCCACTAGGCTGTAGTGCTTGCGTCGCTTTTGATCAATCTCTTGGGCACCAGGTAAATCTAAGGTTTCCAACAGGGCAATTTCCTTTTGTAGGTCAGTCAGTAACTCCTGCCAGGAAATACCATCGGCTATTTGTGCTGCTGCTAATTCCAGGGCTAGAGGTAAGTAGCCCACAGTTTTGGCTAGGGCTTGGGCTTGTTTACGGTCTGACCCCTTGAGTTTAGAACCCCCATACTCTTCCAGTAAGGCTAAGGCTTGTGAGGGATTCATCACATCCAAATCATAGCGAGTCACTCCGACAATTTGAGCTTCACGAGTCGTCACTAACAATCGGCACTTAGCACCACCAATCCGAAACGGTTGCACATGGTCTGGGTTCCAAAGGTCATCTACAACTAGCAGGGTAGCCTTGTCATAGAGCAAGGTTTGTAAATGTCTAGAAGCAGCATTAGTATTAGTCGGTTTGTAGTCATGGTCTCCCAGTGCTTGGATCCAACTGCTCAGGAAAGACAGCAAGTCTGGCTGCTGACCCAAGGTTGCCCACAGAATACCATCGGGAAAATGAGTCTGTACCTCTGGATCATTGGCAATGGCAGCAGCCAAGGTAGATTTACCAATCCCCCCTAAACCATAAATAGCGCTAACCACCAGAGTTCCGGTCTTAGCTGTCTGCTCTGACAGTAAGGATTGCTTCAGGGATTGGCTTACCTCTGGGCGCTGGATAAAGTAAGCTGGTAGGGGTGGGGCTTGGAAAGGAACCCCTGGCTTAGGGCGAAGGGCTTGGCAGGTTTTGGCAGGAGTAGTAGCAGTTGGTAGGGATTGCTGTTTCGATTTCTCTGGTCGTTTATTCTCCCACTCTTGCTTAAATAGTTCTAGATTTTTGGCTAGGTCTTGGCAGTAGAGTGTCAGGGTAAAATGCCTTTCATCCTTTCCCTTCTTCTTGACACGGTTGTCTTCTAAAATTCCTAAGAAGTCTTCCATCCGCTGCAAGGCTTCTACTACTTGAGCCTTGCTGAGACTACTTGGATAGTTATCGTCCTTGGTGAGTTCGATTAAATATCTGGTCTGAGTTTCAATTACTAGTTTTGGATTAGTTGAGGTTTTCTCTATCCAACGGAATTTAATATCTGGATTCCCCTGATTAGCGATGTCTTGAGCAAAGGAAACTAATGCTTCAAATAGACGCAGTGCTCTGTTTTTAACTTTAGGACCGTAAGTACGTCTTGCCATGCTATTCGGGAATGGGCAAAGAAAAAAAGTTGAGGGTTAGGGTAGGTTTTCCCTCAATTGAAGAAGCTACCCTCAACTAGTCTAGCTTTGATACACGGTGGTTGTAGCTTCCCTCAACTAACTGTTGCGTTTGGACACCACCCCCAGGTCACCATGGTTTCAGTTAGGAAATCGAAGCAGTACCATGAATGACATCAAACAGCAAGTACTTGATAATCAAGGAGTTGACACTATAGCATTAGTCGAACAACCACAGCCCCTCATGGAAAATCCTGCTCTCTGGCTCAAAGATGGGGATAGTCCAGCGGAAATGATTTTAGCGATCGCAGTTTTAGTGGGAGCATTGACTAGATTGATCCAGGTGGTGGGTCCTTGGTTTAAGAGGCAGGATGGGTGATCCCCCCTAACCCCCCTTAATAAGGGGGGAAATGGAATGATTTGAAGAGTAGGTGCGCTTTCCAATGGCCGGGGAACCCGGCCTTGGGTCGCACCTGTGGAATGGGCATCAGGCGTAGAACTGGCATCTTGCCAGTTTCATGCTGATTGTTTGAAGAGTTGTGTGGAATGGGCATCAGGCGTAGAACTGGCATCTTGCCAGTTTCATGCTGATTTTCACGCGGGCAGGATGCCCACTCTACATTGTCACGCGGGCAGGATGCCCACTCTACATTTTCATGCGGGCAGGATGCCCACTCTACTGCTATTCAGCGCGAAGACTGACGCAACGCCCCCTGTTCCCGATTCCCGATTCCCGTTCCCCTCCTGGGAGGGGTTAGGGGTGGGTTCCGATTCCCGATTCCCGATTCCCGTTCCCCTCCTGGGAGGGGTTAGGGGTGGGTTCCGATTCCCGATTCCCGATTCCCGTTCCCCTCCTGGGAGGGGTTAGGGGTGGGTTCCGATTCCCGATTCCCTAGGATGATGCGATCGCATCCGTTTCCACACACCCAAACCCCAGAGTAAACAAGGATTTCAGTCCCTGTGCCCTATTCCCTATTCCCTGTTCCCTTCTACGAGATACCACGCTCTGATAGACTTAAGAACTGTAAACAAATAATTAAGAAAATAAGCTCATCTAGCTTTTGGGAGAACGGGCGCTTTGGAAAATACACTAGGTTTAGAAATTATAGAAGTCGTAGAAAAAGCTGCGATCGCATCCGCCAAATGGATGGGTAAAGGGGAGAAAAACACTGCTGACCAAGTGGCTGTAGAAGCTATGCGGGAGCGGATGAACAAGATCTATATGCGGGGTCGGATTGTAATTGGAGAAGGGGAGCGGGATGATGCTCCCATGCTCTACATTGGTGAAGAAGTTGGGATTTGTACCCAAGAGGATGCTGCCAACTTCTGTAACCCAGATGAGCTGGTAGAAATTGATATTGCGGTTGACCCCTGTGAAGGCACCAACCTAGTGGCCTATGGCCAAAACGGTTCCATGGCAGTGCTAGCTATTTCCGAGAAGGGCGGTCTATTTGCTGCTCCTGACTTCTACATGAAGAAGCTGGCAGCACCACCCCAAGCCAAGAATCATGTAGATATCAACAAGTCCGCAACGGAAAATCTGCAAATCCTCTCCGATTGTCTAGAGCGCTCCATTGATGAACTGGTGGTAGTTGTGATGGACCGTTCCCGTCACAAGGACTTGATCAACGAAATCCGGGGAGCTGGTGCTCGGGTGCGACTGATTAGTGACGGTGATGTTTCCGCCGCCATCTCCTGTGCCTTTTCTGGTACCAATATCCATGCCTTGATGGGCATCGGTGCTGCCCCAGAAGGGGTAATCTCAGCAGCAGCAATGCGTGCCTTAGGGGGACACTTCCAAGGTCAGCTGATCTACGATCCCGCCATCGTGAAAACTGGTCTGATTGGGGAAAGCAAAGAAAGCAACATTGAACGGCTCGCAAGCATGAAGATTACCGATCCCGATAAGGTTTACAATGCTGAAGAACTAGCCTCTGGTGAAACCGTACTGTTTGCTGCTTGTGGTATCACCCCAGGAACCCTGATGGAAGGGGTTCGGTTCTTCCAAGGTGGAGCACGGACTCAAAGCCTAGTTATTTCAAGTCAGTCCAAGACCGCTCGGTTTGTGGACACCGTTCATATGTTTGAACAGCCCAAGTATATCCAATTGAGCTAACTCTTAGGAAGAGGGTTTTAACCCTGTAGGTAAGCATTCAGCTGTCAGCCGTCAGCGAACAGCCGTCAGCTGAATGCTTACCCCTGTTGCGGTTAGGGCGTCTCTTCTTGCCTCGGAGATCCCCCGTGGGTCCCCCTTAAAAAAGGGGGACTTTGAGTATGGCTCCCCCCTTTTTTAAGGGGGGCTGGGGGGGATCATAATCTTGCAGAAAACTTTGAAAACACGCCCTAGCAACAGTAGTTCAAACTTGAAGGAAGGTGAAAAACCTAGTTTAACCCTTCCTTCAAGTTCGTTTTAGGAAGGATTTGTAGAAAACATTTGTACCAACAAACCGATAAAGAATTACTAAGATAACGGTTTTAATCCTAATAAAGTACACAATATTTTTTCCCTACTCCCGTCTTGATGCAGTCGCTCATGGGGGAAACCACGGCAGTCGCTCATGGGGGAGACCCCCAAGACCGCGCTGCCTCCCCAAGACCGCGCTGCATCGCTACTCCCTACTCCCTATTCCCTACTCCCTACTCCCTAAAATCAAGTACAAAAGTTACTCACCTTTTTGATAACTTCTATAACTAACACTCCCATCAAACCTCCTTATCAAAAACATGAATATTGCCGTAGTAGGTCTGAGCCATAAGACAGCACCGGTTGAAGTCAGAGAAAAACTGAGCATTCCAGAAGCCCAGTTAGAGACTGTGATGCCCCACTTATGTAGCTATCCTCATATTGAAGAGGTAGCGATACTGAGTACTTGTAATCGGTTGGAAGTTTATATAGTCACCACCGAAACTGATGCAGGAATTCGAGAATTGTGCCAGTTTCTGACAGAAAAAGCTGGCATTCCTCTAGCCAAGTTGCGCCCCCACCTATTTATTCTGTTGTATCATGATGCAGTCATGCACTTAATGCGGGTTGCTGGAGGTCTAGATAGCCTAGTCTTAGGAGAAGGGCAGATTCTAGCTCAGGTCAAAACCACCCATAAACTTGGTCAGCAACACAAGGGAATCGGACGTCTACTTAATAAACTGTTTAAACAAGCAATTACTGCCGGTAAGCGAGTTCGCACGGAAACCAGTATTGGCACTGGGGCGGTCTCCATTAGCTCAGCAGCGGTAGAGTTAGCTCAGCAGAAGGTAGAAACCCTTTATGGCACCTCTTTGACGCCCTATAAAATAGCAATTATCGGTGCTGGCAAGATGTCGCGCTTGCTGGTTAAACATTTGCTGGCCAAAGGTGCCGTAGATATCTCAATTCTGAATCGTTCCACCAAACGGGCTGAAGAGTTAGCCAAAGCATTTCCCAAAGCGGATCTACAACTGCATTCCTTGTCAGATATGATGACAGTGGTTGCTCAGTCAGATATCGTATTTACTAGCACCGGTGCTACGGAACCACTGCTGACTCGGTCTAATTTAGAAGGAGTGTTGCAGACAAGCCATTCCTTAATGCTAATTGATATTTCTGTGCCTCGTAATGTGGCAGCGGATGTTGATGAGCTAGAGACTGTCCACTCATTCAACGTGGATGACTTAAAAGCAGTGGTAGCACAGAATCAGGAAAGCCGTCGTAAGATGGCGATGGAAGCACAAGAACTCTTGGAAGAAGATGTGGCAGCCTTTGACATCTGGTGGCGTTCCCTCGAAACCGTTTCTACCATTAGTAGCTTGCGCAGCAAGGTCGAAACAATTCGTGAGCAAGAGCTAGAGAAAGCCCTATCCCGTCTCGGGTCAGAATTTGCCGAAAAACATCAAGAAGTGATCGAAGCCCTAACCAGAGGGATTGTTAACAAAATCCTTCATGACCCGATGGTGCAATTACGAGCACAGCAAGATATTGAAACTCGACGGCTGGCCATGGAATCGTTACAAATGCTATTCAATCTAGATACTGGCGAGCAATTTAGCAGTTAGCAAAAACTTGTAGGGTGGGCAAAAACAGTTTGGTTCAAATGTTTATTATAGTACACAGAACGTTGCCCACCCTACTTGTATCAAAAACTTGTAGGGTGGGCAAAAACAGTTTGGTTCAAATGTGTATTATAGTACACAGAACGTTGCCCACCCTACTTGTATCAAAAACTTGTAGGGTGGGCAAAAACAGTTTGGTTCAAATGTGTATTATAGTACACAGAACGTTGCCCACCCTACTTGTATCAAAAACTTGTAGGGTGGGCAAAAACAGTTTGGTTCAAATGTGTATTATAGTACACAGAACGTTGCCCACCCTACTTGTATCAAAAACTTGTAGGGTGGGCAAAAACAGCAAAAACTTGTAGGGTGGGCAAAAACAGTTTGGTTCAAATGTTTATTATAGTACACAGAACGTTGCCCACCCTACTTGTATCAAAAACTTGTAGGGTGGGCAAAAACAGTTTGGTTCAAATGTGTATTATAGTACACAGAACGTTGCCCACCCTACTTGTATCAAAAACTTGTAGGGTGGGCAAAAACAGTTTGGTTCAAATGTTTATTATAGTACACAGAACTTTGCCCACCCTACTTGAATTGGTATTTTGTGGAGACCTATCAGCGATCAGCTATCAGCTAAGCGAACGGCTAAAAGCCTGTGGTGACGCTACACCGAACAGTTTATGCCCATAGCGCATGCCACTTGAAAAATAAGCTGACGGCTGACGGCTGACAGCTGAATACTTAGTTTTTGATAGACCACGCTATGCTGGTAATGACCAAAAACTAAAGACCAATGACCAAACTATTGCGCTGGGTTACTGGGCTACTGGGTGTATGGATAGCTTGGAATTTGCTATCTCACCTGGTAGCAGCAATTTTATGGTTCACGGAAGTGGATTATCTATCGGCTTTCTTGCTGCGTTTGCAGACCCAGCTGAGTTTGTGGGTAATTGTATTTATCATATCATTGGGGTTTTTGCTCACCAATTTATGGTTAGCCAACCATTTCAAGCATCCAGAAAACTTAGCAGATCTCGAGATTACCTGGCTAAAAGGGTTCAAGACTCTTGACTCTTCATCCTTAACCCTTAACCAAACACGGTTAAACTCACCCTCCCCAATAGTGAGATCGGGAGTGAGACCAAGAGGAAAATTTTCTAAAAAACGCCCAGCCTTCAGATTGCGATCGCTTTTGCCATTTGCCCTAGCACTCAGTTTATTAGTTGGGGTGGTGCTGTTGTACTACGGAAAAATGGCCTTTTCTGTTTGGCATTTCCATCGAGAAACCTTGTCAGCCACCTTTATGAGTGAAGCGACACCCCCCCTACCGTCACCCTTGGGTTGGGTATCTCTCGGAAAGCTATTTTTATCAGAATCCAGAAGCAATCTGGTTTGGCAGCTGGGGATGATCTCCGCAGTGATGGTAGGGCTAATGGTAAATGCTCAGTTGTGGTTAAGAGCGATCGCCCTAGCACTAAGTTTTGCCTGGGCGATGGTGATTTCAGAACAATGGGGCAGAATTTTAGAGTATCTCTATCCCACTCACTTTAACACTACCGAGCCACTATTTGGACAGGATATCGGCTTCTACGTATTTGGTGTACCGGTATGGCAACTATTGAATTTTTGGCTAGGGGGCTTATTTCTCTTTGGTCTAGTTGCGGTATGGCTAATTTACTTAACCTCAGGCAATAGCCTCTCAGATGGGAAATTTCCGGGATTTTCCCAAAACCAACTACGACACCTGTATGGCCTTGGGTCTGCTGTGTCGGCAATCACAGCCTTCCACTATTGGCTTTCCCGGTACAACTTACTGTATTCAACCCGTGGTGTTGCTTATGGTGCGGGCTATACCAATGTCTCAGTCAAGTTGCCCTTTAATACAGGATTGAGCATTCTCGCATTTGCGATCGCACTGTTGTTACTCTTGAGAGCAATTTTCTGGATACGCCGCCTGCCCACCAAAATACCAGTAGCATTGTGGATACTCGGCTTATACCTAGGGATATGGGGAATTGCTGGGATAATCTTACCTGCAGCAGTGCAACGGTTTAAAGTCGAACCCAACGAGTTAGCCTTAGAAAGACCCTATATTGCTCGGACTATTGCCCTGACGAGAGCAGCTTTTGACCTCGATAGTATTGAAGCTGAAACCTTTAACCCCCAAGGTAATCTCACCAGCACCGATCTAGAAAAAAATCACCTAACCATCGACAACATTCCCCTGTGGGATACCCGCCCCTTATTACAAAGTAATCGTCAGCTGCAACAACTGAGACTTTACTACCAATTTACCGACGCCAATTTTGATCGCTACACCATTAAAGTTAATCCAAACCAGTTGAAAGCTGGGTTGAAGGCTGGGTTGAAGGCTGGGTTGAAAGCTGGGTTGAATGTTGGCAGGTTGAATGTTGGCAGGTTGAATGTTGGTAGCAGGTTGAATGTTGACTGGTTGAATGTTGGCAGGTTGAATGTTGGCAGGTTGAATGTTAGCAAGTTGAAGGTTGAAAGTTCAAAAAACCCCCTTCAAGCCAATAACCTTCAAGCCAATAACCTTCAAGCCAATAACCTTCAAGCAAGTAACTTTCAACCAAGTAACTTTCAACCTTGGCCTTTCGGCCACGCTACGCGAACAACCAAACAACCTTGGCCTTTCGGCCACGCTACGCGAACAACCAAACAACCTTGGCCTTTCGGCCACGCTACGCGAACAACCAAACAACCTTGGCCTTTCGGCCACGCTACGCGAACAAACCCTAGAAAACCTTGGCCTTTCGGCCACGCTACGCGAACAAACCCTAGAAAACCTTCAAAAACTCAAAAACAACAAGTACTCATTGCTGCAAGGGAATTAGACTATGATGCTGTGCCCAAACAAGCACAAACTTGGGTTAACAAACACTTAGTCTATACCCATGGCTATGGGTTTACCCTCTCTGCTGTGAATCAGGTAGGAGAGGGAGGACTGCCATACTACTTTATTAAAGACATCGGTTCTGGTGGAGGTGAAGCGCTCAAAGGAAGCTTATATACATCCTCTCCAGAAATTCGTGATAGTATCCCCATTGGTCAACCCCGGATTTACTACGGAGAACTGACCAATAACTATATCATGACCTCCACCAAAACTCAGGAATTAGACTATCCCAGTGGAGAAGAAAACGTTTACAACACCTACGATGGCACTGGTGGTGTTGCCCTAAACTCCTTTTGGCGGCGGTTAGTGTTTGCCCAGTATCTTAAAGACTGGCAGATGGTACTGACTGGGAATTTCACACCCAAAACACGGTTACTGTTCCGCCGTAATATTCGGCAACGGATTCAAGCGATCGCTCCCTTCTTACGCTATGATGCTGACCCCTACCTGGTAATTGCTGATACTTCTGTTGGGGAGTCAGGGGTCACTAAGAATTATCTTTACTGGATTGTGGATGGCTACACCACAAGCGATCGCTACCCCTATGCCGACCCAGGTGACAACCAGTTTAACTACATCCGTAACTCCGTAAAAGTGGTTATTGATGCCTACAATGGCGATGTTAGTTTCTACATAGCTGACCCAAAAGACCCGATTATTCAAACGTGGAGTAAGATTTTCCCGAATTTCTTCAAGTCACTGGATCAGATGCCCAGCAACCTGCGGACTCATTTGCGCTACCCCATTGATCTATTTAACATCCAATCCGAGCGCTTGCTAGCATATCACATGACTGACCCCCAGGTCTTTTACAACCAAGAGGATTTGTGGCGGATTCCCCAGGAAATTTATGCTGGTAAATCTAAATCAGTGGAACCCTACTACATTATCATGAAACTGCCCAAGGAGAAATCAGAAGAATTTATCTTGCTCCACCCCTATACACCTACAGGTCGTAATAATTTAATTGGTTGGCTAGCTGGTCGTTCTGATGGCGATCATTATGGCAAGTTACTCCTGTATCAGTTTCCCAAGCAACAACTAATCTATGGACCAGAGCAAATTGAAGCCCTGATTAATCAAGATCCAGTCATCTCTCAACAAATTTCCTTATGGAATCAAAAGGGTTCAAGAGCAGTTCAGGGGAATCTTTTGGTTATTCCCATCGAGCAATCTCTACTGTATGTTGAGCCATTGTATATAGAAGCTGAGCAACATAGTCTGCCAACATTAGTGCGAGTTATTGTGGTTTATCAAAACCAGATTATTATGGCTCAAAATCTAAAAGAAGCACTTGATGCCATCTTTAAGCCAGAGCAAAGTAAGACACCAACAATTGTACGTCCAGTCGAGGAAACTGCACTCCCTTAGCTAATCTAGCTAAATCCGGTTTTCATACCCTTAATAAAAATATCCCTATCTCCCTATCTCCCCACACTTACCACACTCCCGATGATGGGTATTCAACCAGACTTGATATGATGGCTAAATTTGATGGCTAAATCTAAAATCTCTGGTAGAGACTCTAACCTTTGAGGAGAACATATCCATGCCGGAGAATTTGAGAAGCCAAGTGGTTACCCAAGGTGTTCAGCGAGCCCCTAACCGAGCCATGCTGAGGGCTGTTGGTTTCACTGATGACGATTTTACTAAGCCCATTGTTGGTCTTGCTAATGGCTACAGCACTATTACTCCGTGCAATTTGGGGTTAAATGATTTGGCCAAACGAGCAGAGGCGGGATTGACCACTGCTGGTGCTATGGCTCAGATGTTTGGTACAATTACGATTAGTGACGGGATTTCCATGGGAACGGAAGGGATGAAATATTCCCTGGTATCCCGGGAAGTAATTGCTGATTCTATTGAGACCGCTTGTAATGGCCAAAGTATGGATGGAGTTTTGGCCATTGGCGGCTGCGATAAGAATATGCCAGGGGCGATGATTGCCATTGCCAGGATGAATATCCCAGCAATTTTCGTTTATGGTGGCACGATTAAACCTGGACATCTCGATGGTCAAGATTTAACGGTAGTGAGTGCCTTTGAAGCTGTTGGTCAACACAGTGCTGGCAAGATTGACGAGGCTAAACTCAAGGCGGTGGAACTCAACGCTTGCCCTGGTGCTGGTTCCTGTGGCGGCATGTTTACCGCTAATACTATGTCCTCTGCTTTTGAGGCAATGGGGATGAGTTTGCCCTATTCCTCTACCATGGCAGCGGAAGATATTGAGAAAGCCGATAGTGCTGAGAAATCTGCTTTTGTGTTAGTCGAAGCAATTCGCCAGCAAATACTACCTAGGGCTATTTTAACACGAAAGGCTTTTGAGAATGCGATCGCAGTAATTATGGCAGTAGGTGGTTCCACCAACTCAGTCTTGCATCTATTAGGGATCGCCCATGCTGCTGGAGTAGCCTTATCCATTGATGACTTTGAAACCATCCGGGGGAAAGTACCAGTCCTGTGTGACCTCAAACCCAGTGGTCGCTATGTCACTGTAAATTTGCACCGCGCCGGGGGGATTCCCCAAGTGATGAAAATGCTGTTGGTCCATGATTTGCTCCATGGGGATGCTTTGACCATTTCCGGCCAAACTATAGCGGAAGTGTTAGAAGAGGTACCTGATCAACCCCCTGCTGACCAAGATGTAATTCGTCCTTGGGATAATCCTGTGTATGCTCAAGGACACTTAGCCATTCTGAAAGGGAATCTGGCCACAGAAGGGTCAGTAGCAAAGATTACTGGGGTAAAAAATCCTCAAATCACCGGTCCAGCGCGAGTATTTGAATCCGAGGAAGCCTGCTTAGATGCGATTCTCGCAGGTAAGATCAACTCTGGTGATGTGATTGTGGTGCGCTATGAAGGACCAAAGGGTGGCCCAGGCATGCGGGAAATGCTGGCTCCCACATCAGCCATTATTGGTGCTGGGTTAGGTGATTCAGTGGGATTAATTACCGATGGACGATTTTCTGGAGGTACTTATGGCATGGTAGTCGGTCATGTCGCACCAGAAGCAGCGGTTGGAGGTGCGATCGCATTAGTCCAGGAAGGGGATATGATTACCATTGATGCCCATCAGCGATACTTACAACTAAATGTGTCCGATCAAGAATTAGAGCAACGCCGTGCTAGTTGGCAACCACCCAAGCCCCGTTATACCACAGGGGTATTGGCAAAGTATGCCACCTTAGTCTCTTCCAGTAGTGTCGGAGCAGTAACGGATTTAGATTTGGATTAACACTTATACACAGTTGCTGGTTAATCTACTCTATAGCTGATCCATGAGTCGTTACTCCCCCCAAATTAAAAAACCTACACTTGTGAGGCAGGAATCCCCCCTAACCTTACAAGGGTAGGTTTGTGAACATTGGGGCGAGTAAGTATAGCGCTACGCGCAAGGCAAGAGGAATCCCCCCTAACCCCCCTTAAAAAGGAGGCAAGAGGCAAAAGTGCAAGTGCATTAGCGCAGGTGCGCTTTCCGCATCTAATTATTAAATTCGCCACGGGTCGCACCTTTTTCTGCTTTTATCAATGTCCTAACTTTAATGCGTAGTGCTATACTTTCATGATTGTATAAAATCCTAAATATATGTATCAAAATACACAATCATTTTCGGAATAATTCTGCCCATTTCCTGCTTCTGTTAACTCCCTCGGTGCGCTTGACCCGTAATTAAATTCGCCACGGGTCGCACCGCTCCCGACTCCCTCGGTGCGCTTGACCCGTAATTAAATTCGCCACGGGTCGCACCGCTCCCGACTCCCGACCCAAATGTAAAAAACCTACCCCTGTAAGGGATTCCTGCTCCCTAAAAGCCAGTAATTTGTACCTCACCCCATTGAAAACTGCTATTATACATGATGCATAACGCCCTGAAAAGGTTGTCTCAACATCAATTTGTACTTGGTTGGCTGCTAGGGGGGCTACTGTTTCGGTGTATCATTGCTTTTTGGCTTTACCCTGGTATTGATGAAGCCTATTACTATGTCTATAGCCTGCATCTAGACTGGAGTTATTTTGATCACCCAGTTTTAGTTGCCCTGACTACTGGCTTTGGTACTTGGATAACGGGAGAGGTTTCCCAATTCACCATTCGTCTGGGTTCCCTGATTTTGTATACAGGTAGCCTATTGCTACTGTATCTGACTAGCACTCATCTATTTAACACCAAAGCGGCTAGATTAACGTTAGCGATCGCTACCATTATTCCGATTTTTCAAATTGGCTTTGGTGTACTTACCCTACCCGATAGTCCCCTGATATTTTTCTGGTCAGCTAGTTTGTTATGTGCTGCTTACGAATTTTTTACCCTCAGAGGGAAAAATTTAAGTAAAAAATTATCTAGTCAACCCAATAGTTTATCTTCCAATACTCCACACCCTAACCCCCACACCCTAACTCCTATTTATAGTTCATACCGACCTAGCTATCGGTTAGCACTCCTGGGTATTTTAGTAGGTTTAGCTTGTCTAGGGAAATATCATGGCTTTGTTTTGGGCTTAGGATTAGTTGGTTTTTGCTTAACGAGTCCACGTCATCGTTGTGCATTATTGTCACCTTGGGCATGGCTAGGTTTAATGTTATTTATCATAACTATTTTTCCAATTTGGTACTGGAATATACAGCATGATTGGATATCCTTTACTTTCCATTTATCCACCCGTTTTAAACCAGAGCCAGAGGTACCTCAGCAGGGCTACAATTGGCTAAATGTATTAGTGATAGTTTTATCTGGAATAGCTTATCTTTTCCCTACGATGGCATTGCCCATGTGGTGGGTGAGTTTGCGATCGCTACTTACTCAATTTACCGGGTATAGCAAGACATCAAAATTGGAGTCAAGATTGATCCTATGGGTATCCCTACCCCTAGTTGTAGGCTTTACCCTCTTAGCAGGATATCACCAAATTTTGCCCACTTGGCCAATGCCAGGATTTTGGGGGATAACCTTACTACTAGGGCAACAGGCGCAACAGTGGCAAATGCGATCGCCTTTAGGCGGGCACTTCCTGTCATCGCGCGGTTGGGTTAACCGATGGCTAAAGGGTTCAGCCATAGCAATAGCTAGCCTATTATTGTTTGTGCTACTGCATATCACGACAGGAACACTGCAAAAATCCGGTCACTATGCTTTACTAGGGGGTTTTGTCTCTCCCAAGGATGACCCCTCTACAGAACTGATTGATATTCAGCAACTGCGACAAGGATTTGCTCAGTCTCCTGTGCTGAGTGAGGCATTAGAAACCTCTAGCTTTGTCTTTACTAATGGGTTTTATATCAGTGGGATCGTAGCGATGGCGATTACTCCCCTGACCTCTACACCAATTACCTGTTTGGGAGAGGATATGCGTGGTTTTATGGTCTGGTTCCAGCCTGAGCAATGGTTGGGTAAAGATGGATTATACCTTACTCTGGAGCGATTTCAAGAGTTGACAGATAGCTATCGAGCTTATTTTCAGGATATGCAGGAAATAGGGACAGTGCCGATTCGAAGGGCTGGAGCAGTAACAGAGGTTTTTCATGTGTATTGGGCGACTAAGATGGTGAAGCCTTATCCTAGCTGAGCGCTCGAATCGGTCATAGATCTGGGATTCAAGCTTTTCTCAGTCGCTCTGCACGGATACAGCCTCCCTCCCAATCCCACTTCGGGTCAGATTCACTTGGCTTATATTGTGCCCAAGCATTGCCACTCTCGTCCTGATACAAGGCTGTAATCTCCGCAGTAGCTCTACTTCCCCAAGGCGCTTTTACTATAATCTGGTCTTGGCACTCGAAAACTTCACCGTCAGAATTAGTGACGCTCTTGAGTGCGATTTGGGGTTTGCGCTCAATCGGGGGTATTTTTTTGATGACTAATTTTTTTGGCGGCTCAGATGTAGTCAAGTTTCTTGAACAATTGTAGTATCGATTACTTTCTTTTATTTTAGACGCTAGATACTAGCAAGTCGCAAGGGGGTTAGTTGGTAAGTAATCAGGGGTATTGACATTTTCTTGGGAATATGCATACTTCCAAGCAAATGCAATTATAGCGCTACGCGCAAGTTAGAAGTCAGAATTCAGAAGTCAGAAGTAAGCTAGGACTAGGTTTCGGAGTTTACAAATGTCAAACATCTTAATGGGTAGTGCTATATCTATCCTGGTAGGCTACATGATTGTTTGTATTGAGGACAATACATAAAAAACCAAACGACAAAAAGAGCTGTAACCAAGCGACACTCCCCTATCGGATGAGTGTCGCTTCGTTCCTCATTCCATAATTGCACCGGGCGATGGCACTTCGTCGTGCCCGCCTAAGGGCGAACGCAAAGGGCAATTGTAAACAGCATTGCTGCCAAAAATGCTGCTGCCGTCCGAACATGGTTCCAAAATGTCCAATCGGTCAGGAATCTTGCCCATAGGGTTGTGGCTTCAGTACTGTCTGGCGTAACGATTGCCAGGGCATCATTAAGCGGGATATTGCACGCGAAGGTTACGCCGATTGTGCCAATCAGATAAAGCAAAGTACCCGCCAGCCAATAGACAGCAACCGGTTGATGCCACTGTAGCAGTAACGAAATAGTCAGCAATGTGCAAGCAGCAGCGGTTCCCAGAAATGCCAGCATAAACCAAGGATTGATCACAGTGATATTAATCGATTGCATGGTAGCAATACCCTGTGCTGGTGGTTGCTGAGCCAAAGCCTTCATCACAAAAGTCGAAAAGGCGAAGAAGATGCCAGCGGCCAGACCACTGCCGATTGCTGTTAACAGCATTAGAGAAAAGCGGAAGTTGTTAACAGTTACCATAAAGCCTCCTAGGAATTTTCGTGTTTTTTGAAAGTGTTTAATATGTAAGCAGTCAGCAGTCAGCAGTCAGCAGTCAGCTTATTTTATTCAAAAGCACCTCAAGTAAAGTGGAACAGGCTTCTAGGCTGTGAAGCTATGGGCATAAACTGTTCCCGTATCGTGGCCACAGGGCTTTCGCAGATAGCTGTTCTGGTAGCTTTCGTCTAGCCCATAAGCTGATTGCTGATCGCTGATTGCTGATCGCTGATTGCTGAATGCTCTCTTCAATAGGACAAACTTGGTGTCTTGTGAATATACTTGTCATCTGCCAGTTGCTTCAATATGAAGTCAGCAACATCAGCACGAGAAATTTTGAGTTTTGATGTTTTATCGTTACTTGGAAAGCCGTGTCGGTATTTGCCAGTGCGATTCCCATCTACAAAGGCTCCAGGACGAACAATTGTCCAGTCTAGACCGCTTTGCAAAACATAGTTTTCCTGCCTTTGATGATCAGCAAACACGTTCCGTAACAGGAATCCAAACATGATATACTTCCAAAAGAAGTTAAGATTTTCCCAACTATCTCCTGCTCCAAGAGTTGATTGGCAGATAAAGCGTCGGATGCCTGATTTCTCCATGGCTTGGATAATCTGTCGTGTCCCCTCTGACCGGATTGTCCCTGTCATCTTCTGACCTGCTCCGAGTACACACACCACTGCTTCTTGACCTTGGACCGCCTTCTCCACTGATGGCAGATCCATGACATCCCCCTGAACAACCTTGAGATTTGCGTGGTTGATGTCCAGCTTGGCGGGATTTCGTGCAAATGCTGTAACCCTGTGTCCCTGGTCAAGGGCCTGTTCCACAACCTGACGACCTGTACCACCGGTTGAACCAAAAATAAGTATATTCATCTTCTTGATACTTTCTGCTTAACAATCACCCTTACAGCTTAGAAAGGCAATTGATGCTCAGCTATCTAATTCTTGTGGTACTATCACAATCTTGCGATGGCACTTCGTGCCCGCCTAAGGGCGAACGCTTTTCACGTTTTTGCTGGAAACTACCCCAAGCTGAATATAATCGGAACTAAAGCATTCAGCGGTCAGCGGTCAGCGGTCAGCCTTGTGGCACAGGCTTTGGCCTTGGCCTTTTGGCCTTTTGGCCACGCTACGCGAACGGCCACGCGTGCGCGTTTGGCCACGCTGTGCGAACGAGGCTGGGACTTTACTCAGATTCAAAAGTTCCGTAGCTTCCTAATAGCCCATAAGCACATCAATTAGTACCATCTGTAGCGCATTAGCTGATAGCTGATCGCTGATAGCTGATCGCTGATAGCTTAGATCAGAACTAGACGCACTGGCCTTGGATTATGAAAAATCCTGCTATCCAACAGGCTGAAACCAATGGCTTATCCCAGAAGTCTCGCCAAACTCAAAGCTGGGAAAATATTCGAGTCCAACACTTCCAACATCCTGCTGGAGAGGGAAATTGTCATTACAATGATGAGCATACCCTTTCTATCTCCCTTGCTCCTCGTCCCGTTCGCTTGCTACAAATTCAGGCAGGCAAGAGCTACACAGGGCTGTATAAAAAAGGAGACATGTCCATTACCCCTGCCAAGACACCGTTTTTTGCTCGGTGGGACAGTGATGATAATTACTTGCAGATTCGGCTGAAATCTCAGTTTATTCAAAGTGTTGCTAGAGAAAGCCTTGAACAGAATCCCGATCGGCTAGAATTACTGCCAGAATTTCGGATTCGCAATCCACAGATTGAAGCGTCCGCAATCATGCTACTTACTGAACTTCAACAGGAATCTTCAGGCAGCACACTTTACATTGATTCTCTGGCTAACGTCTTGGCAGTCAATTTACTGAGGCAACACGCAGCTACCAAACCTCAGTTGCCAATTTACCAGGGTGGCTTACCCCTGCGTCAACTGCAGCAAATTATAGATTACATTGATACACATTTAGATCGAGATATTAAACTGGCAGAATTAGCTCGATTGCTAGACATGAGCCAATTTCATTTCAGCCGTCTATTTAAGCAATCAATCGGCATGTCTCCCTACCAATACTTGATCCAGCAACGGGTAGAACGGGCGAAGCAGTTGTTGAAACAAAAAGACCGATTAATTGTAGACATTGCCTTAGAGTGTGGCTTCAACAGCCACAGCCACTTAAGCAAAAAGTTTCGAGAATTTACCGGCATGACACCGAAAGCATACAGAGCACATTAGTAAGCATATGCGCTACGCGCACGCGTGTGCGTTCAGCCGTCAGTTATAAGCTAATGCGCTACTTGAGGTGCTATCAGGTGCTTTAAGGATGAGTAAAACCAGCAGGGATTTTTAACCAGCCGTAGCAGTACCCCCCAGCTTGTTTACTACCGACCGTTGATTAGCTGACGGCTAAGGGCTGATAGCTGTTGGCGTAGCCTGCGCGTAGCGCATATGCTTACCAATCAAAATCTACCATTGATGAATTTCAAGCCAGACTTTCCGGATAGAGGGTGAAAGGGATTGCTATACTAACCACAGCATAGATGGTAAAAAAGCGAGATTTGTTGTAGGATATGCAGCCCACTGACGCCAACAAGTTTACAGATAAAGCCTGGGAAGCGATTGTTAAATCTCAAGATGTCGCCCGTCGCTGCAAAAATCAACAGCTGGAAGTCGAACACGTTGCGATCGCATTGTTGGAACAAGATGGGCTACCCAATCGGATTCTATCCCGTGTCACTGTTGATGTTAACCGGTTTCAGCAACAACTGGAAAATTTTGCGACGCGCCAACCTAAGGTCGCTAACCTAGACCAATTGTACCTGGGTCGTGGTTTGGATGTGATGCTCGATAATGCGGAAGCCTATCGCAAGACTTTGGAGGATGAGTATATTGCAGTAGAACATCTGTTACTGGGTTTAGCGGTGGATGAACGGGTAGGACGCCGCTTGCTCAAAACCCATAACCAGGATGCCGCCAAGCTCGAAGAGGCCATTAAAGCCATCCGAGGCTCTCAAAAGGTCACAGACCAAAATCCCGAATCCCGTTACGAAGCATTGGAAAAGTACGGACGGGATTTGACCGAAGCCGCTCAAGCCGGAAAACTTGACCCAGTGATTGGTCGGGATGAGGAAATTCGTCGGGTGGTTCAGGTGCTATCTCGTCGGTCGAAAAATAACCCCGTGTTGATTGGAGAGCCAGGGGTAGGAAAAACTGCGATCGCAGAAGGACTAGCCCAACGAATTGTGAATGGGGATGTCCCAGAATCCCTCAAAAACCGCCAGCTGATTTCCTTAGATATGGGCAGCTTGATTGCAGGTGCTAAATATCGGGGAGAATTTGAAGACCGACTTAGAGCTGTGCTTAGGGAAGTGACCCACTCAGATGGTCAAATTGTCCTGTTTATCGATGAATTGCACACCGTAGTCGGAGCTGGTGCTAGCGGTGGCACTATGGATGCAGGGAATTTACTCAAACCAATGCTAGCTCGGGGAGAATTGCGTTGTATTGGAGCAACTACCCTTGATGAATACCGCAAGCATATTGAAAAGGATGCTGCTCTAGAACGTAGGTTTCAGCAAGTCTATGTTAAGCAACCAACTGTAGAAGACACCATTTCTATTTTGCGGGGACTCAAAGAACGCTATGAAGTCCATCATGGGGTTAATATAACCGACTCAGCCTTGGTAGCAGCAGCTACCTTATCCCAGCGCTACATTACTGACCGATTTTTACCCGATAAAGCTATTGATTTGGTGGATGAGGCCGCAGCCAAAATCAAAATGGAAATTACCTCCAAGCCAGTGGAATTGGAAGCTACTGACCGCAGGCTGATGCAGCTGGAAATGGAAAAGTTATCTCTAGAAGGGGAAGATAAGCGAACCAGTACCACCTCCGCCACCTATAGTTCTGCCCAGGAACGGTTAGAGCGCATTGAAAAGGAAATTGTGGTTTTACGGGGAAAACAGGAACAACTCAATAAACAATGGCAATCGGAAAAGCAACTGTTACAAGACATCAGTGCCTTAAAAGAGGAGGAAGAACAGTTAAGGGTACAAGTGGAACAAGCGGAACGCAATTATGACCTCAATAAGGCAGCCCAGCTAAAATATGGCAAATTAGAAGCTTTACAGCGGGACCGGGAAGCTAAAGAGAGTATGATGTTGGAACTCCAATCCGGGGGTAGTGCTCTGTTGCGAGAACAAGTCAGTGAATCCGATATTGCTGAAATTGTGGCTAAATGGACCGGTATTCCCCTGAAGCGATTGCTGGAATCAGAGCGCCAGAAGTTATTACAGCTCGAAGGACATTTACATAAACGGGTGATTGGGCAAACAGAAGCCGTTTCTGCTGTAGCTGCTGCCATTCGTCGTGCTAGAGCAGGGATGAAAGATCCCGGGCGTCCCATTGGTTCCTTCTTGTTTATGGGACCAACTGGGGTCGGTAAAACCGAATTAGCTAGAGCGTTGGCACAGTTTCTGTTTGACAGTGAAGAAGCTCTGGTGCGGATTGATATGTCCGAGTATATGGAGAAACACGCAGTTTCTCGGTTAGTAGGTGCCCCACCAGGATATGTAGGGTATGAAGAAGGAGGACAACTGTCAGAGTCCGTGCGTAGGCGTCCTTACTCAGTAGTATTGCTCGATGAGGTGGAAAAGGCACACCGGGATGTATTTAACATTTTGTTACAGGTACTTGACGACGGACGAATTACCGACTCCCAAGGCAGAACCGTCGATTTCCGGAATACCATTATTGTCATGACCAGCAATATTGGCAGTGAGCATATTTTGGGAGTAGCTGGGGATGATTCCCAGTATGAGGAAATGCGCAAACGAGTGACGGAGTCTTTGCGATCGCATTTTCGCCCAGAATTTGTGAACCGGGTCGATGATGTGATCATATTCCATACCCTAACCCGGGATGAATTGCGGAAAATTGTCGGGATTCAACTCAAACGGATTGAGCGGCTGTTGGCAGAGCAAAAGATTACCCTGGAAATGTCCGAGCAAGCTCAGGATTATCTCACCGACGCTGGATATGACCCCGTCTATGGTGCTCGTCCCTTGAAGCGGGCAATTCAGCGAGAGTTAGAAAATCCCATTGCTACTAAGATTTTAGAAAATATGTTTATCGAAGGGGATACCATTTTCATTGATTGTGGAGATCAAGGGCTGACATTTAGTAATAAAGCACCCACTAAACCAGTAACAGCTAGTGAATCAGCTGTTCCAGCTGTTACTTAAGATTAGGCATCCCTTTGGGAAGAGGGAGGAGTTCATGTAGGGTGGGCAGTGCACCAGACAGATAATGAAGCTTGCAAACCACGTTGGTAGGCACTGCCCACCCGAAGATTAATGACAATGGTGCAAGATCTCAGTAAAACGTAAGCATTCAGCGGTCAGCGGTCAGCCGTCAGCCTTGGCCACGCTACGGGAATGGCTGATAGCTGTTCGCGTAGCGTGCGCGTAGCGCTTAAGCTGATAGCTCACCTTAAAACTGGAAGTAAAGAAATTCGGAAACTCGGTTAAGAGATAGTAGGCAAAATGTAGCGATTAAGCCAATAGCTGTGGCCCAGTACCAGCTAGGCTTGAAGTGTTTCATGATTTGCTGGGTATTAGGCAAAAAGGTAACCCCTAGGATTAGTCCGAAGAGTACCATGAAGGTCTTTTCTAACCCTATAGGTGGCAGAAGACGTTTCATATCTTGCCACTCCTGAAATTGGATGCCTAAGGGGGTTAACCAACCCAAGGTATTTTGATAAGTAGTAGGCAAGATAACGCCCTTGAGTCCTACCATTGCCTGTAATATTCCTAGACCATCACTAATACTAGTTGCCCGAAACAATACCCACGTACTTACCACTGCTAAAAATGTCAGCATCCAGGCTAGAATTTTTGGCATCGATAGCTTCATTTGCCGCCACCTATGATTAATTACCAGAAATAAGCCATGGAGTCCCCCCCAAATCACAAATGTCCAGCCAGCACCATGCCACAATCCTCCGAGAAGCATTGTAGCTAATAAGTTACCATATTGACGTAGACGACCGCGACGATTACCACCAAGAGGAATATAGAGGTAATCCCGGAGAAAATTCGACAAAGTGATGTGCCAACGTCGCCAGAAGTCACTGATAGATCTCGCTTTGTAGGGGGAATTAAAGTTAATCGGTAGGCGGATATTTGTGATTAACCCTAAGCCAATTGCCATGTCAGAGTAGCCGGAAAAATCGAAATACAGTTGAAAGGTATAACTCAATGCTCCCACCCAGGCTTCTACAAAGCTGAGTTGGTCACTATTGTTAAAAATAGTGGCTACCCAGGGGGATAGATTATCTGCGATCGCAACTTTTTTACCTAAGCCTAGGATAAATAGGCTTAGCCCCATTCCCATGTTTTTCCAGGAAAACAGGCTATTGCGTAACTTCTCAAACTGGGGCAATAGTTCATCGTAACGGAGAATTGGACCGGCTATGAGTTGGGGAAAGAAAGACACAAACAGGCTATAGGTCATAAAATTATACCTACACTTTTTCGTTTCCCCACGATAAGCATCAACAATATAGGCAATTTGGGTAAAGCTATAAAAAGAAATCGCTAAGGGAAGTAAGATGGTAGGAATAGTGATATTTGTCCCAAAAATATGGTTTAATGAATCTACGAAAAAGTTAGCATATTTGAAATAGCCCAAAATCGCTAGGTTAAAGCAAATTCCTATCCAAAGCAGGAGTTTAGTTTGCTGTTTATAACTAACTACTTTGGAAACTAGGTTTGAGATGTTATTGTTTTTATTGGGAGAAATTACAGCTAAATTTCCTTCCTCTCCTTCCCCTCTTCCTCTGAAGCTGATCGACATGTTATTCACGGTCGTGGGAGCCGGACTATCCTCTCCACTTCCTTCTTCTAACAGAATTACTAGCTTCTCTATCTGTTTGCCAATGACATAGTTACCACTAATTGAAATTAGGAGCAGAGGCAGATAAGCAATTTTCCAATAACCATAAAAAAATAGGGATGCTAACGTCATCCATACCCAGGTAGCTTTAACCAAACGGAAGCGACTTAAGCCAAAAAAAACCACCAGGGTAATGGGAAGAAAGCCGAAGATGAAAGCGTATGAGTTGAATAACACGGTAGATGACTCTTGGTAAGTAGGAAATGCTAGCAATATTGCTGTTTATTAACAGTCAATAATCAATATTATATAATAAATAGTTAACACTAAATAGTCAAACAAAAACAGTCAACAGTCAACACTAAATAGTCAACGGTCAACACTCAAAAAATTTTTGGATAAGGGAAAATAATTTTATAAACACCCTGCATCTCCCTTACCTTCTGCTAGTCAATGGCTCTAGCTAATGACGTCCATCTCAAAGGTTTTTGGGTAAGGGAAAATAATTTGTAAACACCCTGCATGTCCCTTACCTTGTCTAGAGATACTCTTAAACCGGGATTAGTTGGGACAAACCCGAATAAGCCGGTCAAGGTGCAATCTATTGTTGTCCGAGTGAGAGGTGGTAAGTGCGGCAATTGGAGTTGAGCCTGCCACCTGTCTTTC
>NZ_JAAHHC010000046.1:0-46330 GCF_010672265.1 Moorena sp. SIO3A2 | reverse complement strand
TATCAGCTATCAGCTATCAGCTATCAGCTATCAGCTATCAGCTATCAGCTATCAGCTATCAGCTATCAGCTATCAGCTATCAGCTATCAGCTATCAGCTATCAGCTATCAGCTATCAGCTATCAGCTTATGGGTTACTTGAGGTGCTACTGTTCGCGCAGCTTGTGCGTAGCGCAATCGGTGCTTTTAGGTGCGCACCTTTGAATAAAATAAGCTGATAGCTGACCGCTGAGGGCTGAATGCTCACTAAAAAACAGTTGAAAACAGCTTTTAGTTGTGCTTAAGCACAATTCCTAACAGGTATTGTCATTGGTTAGTAATTAGTGGTGATTGGTAAAGTGTGTCAATGCCAGACATGATATCAAGTCCGGTTAATCACGTCTAAAATGGTTGATCCGATGCCTGTGAATTTTGAATTTTGAATTTTGAATTTTGAATTGCTAATTGCTTATGGTTAGTTAATTTTCAAGGTTCAATTTACTATCAACCAAGAAGGATAAGTATTAAATCGGACATGATCTGAGATAATTATCTGCAATTAAGGTAAAAAACTATCATGAAGACACAAATTGCTGCTACAGGATTAGTCTTTTTCTCTTTAATGTTGCCCCTCAAGGCAAATGCTATCGAGTTGTTTAGCAAGATGTATATCTTTGGAGACAGCCTCTCTGATCAAGGCAATTTATTCAATGCCACCGCAGAGCGAATTCCCCCCAGTCCACCTTATTTTGAGGGACGTTTTTCCAATGGTCCCAACTGGGTGGATTATCTCGCAGGGGATTTGGAATTAAACCCCACTCTGTTTACCACTATTGGCTCAGGTGCTATCCCGACTGTTGGCATTAACTTCGCTTTTGGTGGTTCTACTACAGGCACTGGACAAACTGCCCCTGTTACCTCCTCTGGATTGGTAGTTTTACCAGGATTGCAACCACAGATTGATGCCTTTACTGTTCCCCTGATACAAGCCGGTCAGTCGGCTGACCCAGATGCTCTGTATATAGTGTGGGCTGGTGCTAATGATTATCTACCCAACCAAGGCAGTTTTGAACCATTTACAGAAACTGACACCACTCTGGCAAATTTGTCAGATGCACTGCAAGACCTGACTGAGGTTGGGGCTAAGAATATTATGGTAGTTAACTTGCCAGATTTGGGCAATACGCCCATTGCTCTGGGAGTTGATGGGCGTGTTCCTGGTACTAGCGATGCCCTCAACACTTTGACAGAAGACCATAACTCTGGTTTGTCTGAACTACTCGATCAATTCAGTCAGACTCCCGACTCAGATGTCAATATCATCCCGGTTGATGTTAATTCTATATTTAGGGAAATTCTGGCTCAGCCGACGGAATTTGGTTTCACCAATGTAACTAGTCCTTGTTTGAATATACCAGCACAATTTGTATGTGAGAATCCCGAGGAGTTTTTCTTCTGGGATTTACAACATCCAACTACTGGTGTTTATCGAATCATTGCGGATTTAGCCCTGTCAGCATTGAACGATCCAAACCCAGATAATAACAATTCACACCCAGCTAATGTTCCTGAACCAGCAACGGCTTTAGGTCTATTCGCCTTGGGGGCTTTAGGGATAGGTTCTAAGGGAATCAGGAAGAAGGAATAGGGGATAGGGAATCGGGAATAGGGAATTTAGAATTTAGAATTTAGAATCGGGAATCGGGAATTGGGAATCGGGAATCGGGAATCGGGAATCGGGAAAGACAGGGGAGTGTGGGAGGTGTGGGAAGTGTGGGGAGTTTGGGGAGTTTGTTATTAAGGGTAATTATCTCGATATGATATCAGATGAGCAACTGGCTCCCCAAGACAGCTTAGGTGCGCTTGACCCGTAATTAAATTCGCCACGGGTCGCACCTCTGCATCGCTTTTCGTCAATTCTTCTTCCCTGTTCCCTGTTCCCTGTTCCCTGTTCCCTATTCCCAACAATGACTAACAATTACGACCAACTGTTCAAAACTATAGAAGAGTTAGTTATGCACCATTCCCCCAGTGGTGCGGAAGAGGAAATTGACCAATTGTTACTGCATCGGTTTCAAGCTTTAGGGGTGGAAACTTGGCAGGATCGGGCTGGAAATGTCATTGCGAAAATCCCTGGTAAGGATGCTGGTGCTAGTCCCATTGCGATTACTGCTCATAAAGATGAAATTGGTGCCATTGTTAAACGGATTGCTGAAGCAGGACGGGTGGAAGTGCGCCGGTTGGGGGGTTCTTTTCCTTGGGTTTATGGTGAGGGTGTGGTGGATCTGTTGGGGGATAACTATACCATTAGTGGTATTCTATCTTTTGGCTCACGTCATGTTTCCCATGAATCTCCCCAAAAAGCGTTGCAGGATGATGCTCCTCTACGTTGGCAAGATGCCTGGATTGAAACGAAATGTAGTGCTACAGAATTGGCAGAGGCTGGGGTGCGTCCAGGGACTCGTATGGTGGTTGGTAAACATCGTAAGAGACCTGTGCGGCTTAAGGATTATATTGCTAGCTATACTCTGGATAATAAAGCATCCATCGCGATTTTGCTAACCTTAGCCCAACGGTTGAAAACTCCCGCAGTTGATACTTATTTGGTGGCATCAGCAAAGGAGGAAGTAGGGGCAATTGGGGCTTTGTATTTTACTCAGAATCAATCTCTAGATGCTTTGATTGCTCTGGAAATTTGTCCGTTGTCTGCGGAGTATCCCATCGAAGATGGACCAGCACCAGTGTTGCTCTCTCAAGATAATTATGGCATCTACGATGAAGGGCTAAATCGGGAATTGCAACAAGCGGCAGACAGTTGTGAGGTCCCGATTCAGTTAGCTGTTATTGATGGTTTTGGCTCTGATGCTTCCATCGCCATGAAGTTTGGTCATGTTGCTCGCGCTGCTTGCTTGAGTTTTCCTACCCAAAATACCCATGGTTTTGAAATTTCTCATTTGGGTGCGATCGCAAATTGTATCGAGATTCTTGAAACCTATATTTCCTCAGTGATCAAGAATGAAGAATTTAGAATTTAGAATTTAGAATTTAGAATTTAGAATTTAGAATTTAGAATTTAGAATTTAGAATTTAGAATTGAATTCTACCTTCTGCCTTCTACCTTCTGCCTTCTACCTTCTACCTTCTACCTTCTACCTTCTTCCTTCTACATTCTACATTCTACATTCTACATTCTACATTCTTCCTTCTACATTCTTCCTTCTACCTTCTACCTTCTACCTTCTACCTTCTACCTTCTACCTTCTACCTTCTACCTTCTACCTTCTACATTCTTCATTCTTCATTCTACCTTCTACCTTCTACATTCTTAGTAGGGTTATATCCAAATGGTGGGGTTCATAGCTCGAACTGTTCTGGATCTATGCCCTTTGCTTTTAATTGCTCTAGCAAGGCTTGCAAGGAAGCTTCTGCTTGCTCTGCCCGTTGACGTTCCTGTTCTTTTTCGAGTCTTTCAAGCTCTAAAGCTTCCTCCGCTTGGTCTGCCCGTTGGCGTTCTTGTTCTTTTGCTAGCCTTTCGAGCTCTGCCTGTTGTTGAGCAAGTTCTTTGAGCTCAATAATTTCCAAATACGTAGCAAAAGGCTCGCCATTGGGATAATACAGCACCAAGTCCGAGCCTACTAACTCAAAGGTAATTCCTAAACGGGGACTAACCCAACCCAGCATCTGGGGGATTGGTTCTAGTTTTTCGGCTGAACGCAACCAGCCTTTTAGTTTTGTCCGATTTGGATCAAAAAGATAGTACTCTTCTACTTGATGGTTCTGGTAAAACTTGAGTTTATCCTCTTCTAATTCCTTGATGGTATTCGTTAATGAGGCTATTTCAAATACTACCTGGGGATTCATGTTATCTTCAACCCAGGTTTTGTAGGAACGCCGATGCCCTTTCGGTCTACCCACAACCACCATCACATCCGGGGCTTGATTGATTTTGGGTTTTCCAAGTTCTGGATACCACAACAAATCCCCGGCAACGAATACATTGGGGTCATCTTTGAATAGGGCTTCCAGGCCATACTTAATGGTAGTAATTAGTTCAAATTGAAGGGTATTGTCCGCCAAGGGTTTGCCGTCACTTTCGGGATATAAGATGTCATCGGTGCTGGGAGTAAGCTGCTGAACCATAGGAAATACTGTTACCAGAGCTGATCATCCTATTCTATCTTACTAATTTAGAATTTAGAATTTATAATTTAGAATTTATAATTGAAGTCTGTATCCTAAATTCTACCTTCTACCTTCTACCTTCTACCTTCTACCTTCTACCTTCTACCTTCTACCTTCTACCTTCTACCTTCTACCTTCTACATTCTACATTCTACATTCTACATTCTACTGCTTAGACAAGTCTCGGTACCTATTCATCCCTTAGCAAGCCAGTTTATGTTAAATTTGAGTTGACTTTTGGCTTAAGTCCCATTAAATCGGGGTAACGTCTTTTACTGAGCAACTATCATGACTCATTTTGGCATCATTTGTCCTGCTGCTTCTGGTCATCTTAACCCTATGACTACGTTAGGTTACGAACTGAAACAGCGTGGTCATCGCGTCACTGTATTCGGCATTGAAGACGCTCAACCAAAAGCTCTAGCTGCAGGATTAGAATTTCAGCTGATTGGCAAGTCGGATTTTCCCAAAGGAGCCACAAAAGACTTATTTACTCAACTAGGTAATCTCAGTGGATTTAAGGCATTCCAGTATACAATCAATTGGATTGTCAATGTAGCAAAAATGTCTCTTCGGGATGCTCCAGACGTAATTAAAGCAGCAGATATAGAGCTGTTATTAGTAGATCAAGCTTCTCCAGCAGGAGGAACTATCGCTGAGTATCTAGACATTCCTTTTGTAACTGTATGCAGTGCCTTAATGTTCAATCGGGAAATGAGCGTTCCTCCCTTTAGCATGTCCTGGAATTATGACCCTTCATGGCGGGGAGTTCTACGCAACCGAGTGGGTTATGAACTGTTTAATATTATAGGTGAATCCCTGAAAAAAGTTATTAATTATCATCGTAAGCATTGGAATTTATCTACCTATAATAACGCCAATCAATACTCTTCACAGTTGGCTCAAATTAGTCAACAGCCTGCTGAATTTGAATTTCCCAGAAAAGAACTACCGTCTTGTTTTCATTTCACAGGTCCGTATCATTATCCAAATTCAGTTAGTCAAGAATCAATTCCCTTTCCTTATGAAAAATTAACTGGACAACCCTTAATTTATGCTTCTCTGGGAACTTTGCAAAATCGGCTCCTTTGGGTTTTTAAAATGATGGCAGAAGCTTGTGTGGGATTGGATGCTCAATTAGTAATAACTTTAGGTTGGGGAGTTAATCCAGACTATTTGCCAGACTTTCCAGGCAATCCCATAGTTGTTGGCTATGCACCTCAGTTAGAACTATTACAAAAAGCGACTATGACTATCACTCATGCCGGAATGAATACGACTTTACACTCTTTAAGTAATGGAGTACCAATGGTAGCTATTCCCATTACCAACGAGCAACCTGGAATAGCAGCCCGGATCGCTTGGACAGGAACAGGAGAAGTCATACCTTTGAAAAAATTGAGCGTGGATAAGCTACAAAAGGCTATCAAACTGGTCTTAACGGAAGATTCCTATAAAAAGAATGCCTTGAGGCTACAAGAGGCAATTAAACGAGCAGGGGGAGTGAGTCGAGCGGCTGATATTGTAGAACAAGTGGTGGATACAGGTAAACCAGTTTTGGCTTCAACAAAACAATAATAGAATTATTACAAGGAATAATTTTATGTCTTATGGTGCTCACATTGTAACGGGCAAGATGCCCATTCCAGGCCTGATGCCCGTTCCACGCCTGATGCCCATTCCACCCACCGGTTCAAACAGCAACAATGAGATGCACCCAAGGAATCAACCCGGTTTGAAAGAAGAGCGATATATCCCTATTTCACCTTGATTTATTTTTTGAAAAGCAGCTTGGGAAAGAGCATCGCCGAAACTATCATTCAACGGAAAAAGACCTTTAACCACTGACTTACCTAAAGAATAGGCTAATTTACATAATTCACAGAGAAGCTCTGTTAAGATTTCTGGCTCTCCATGAAGATAACCAATATAAAAATCTTCCTCTGAAATTTCCGAGTAACTTTGAATAGCTATACCTCGTAAACGTTCATTTTGTATTAATCCGAAAACTTTTCCAGCAATCAAACACTCTTTTAATAACTCAGGAGTAAGGGTTTGACATTTGCCAATATTTTCTGTGTACAAACTTTGTTTATGATCTAATAAATTTTCTCTAACTACCAAAGACCAAATATCATCAAAGTTTTTCAATTCTAATTTAAACAATTTGTTGATTTTTGAAGCCAAAATATTAGCTTTATATATACTATAATTAGCGATTTTGTTATCTCCTCGACGAGAGACAATTTTCAACATTATTTCATTGTCAGACAAGACACAGTAACGTAATATAGGAATATTGACTTGAGATAAATAATTATTTATATGTGAATCTAATAATTTAGATAAACCTCGCCTTCGATAGCGACGATCTACTCTCAGCGATGCAGCGCGGTCTTGGGGGTTTCCCCCATGAGCGACTGCATCAAGACAAAGAACTTCGCCAAGCTTCCTGTTTTGACAAAATAACTACTTGCTGCATTGCCACAGGGATATCATCAAGAGTAACTACAAAAACTTTATTTTCAGGATTGTTAATCCGTTTATCCAACACTAAGTGCATGTAATCTTTTTGATGTTCCCAGGTATATTGACAGAATGCCAAGATAGGTTCTACATCTGAAATTTGAGCTAAGCGAATCTGGAATTCAGTCATCTATCCTTATGCTGTGGGTGTCTTTACAGGTTCGGTGCGTTACGCTGGAGCGATCGCTATCCCGGCTTTTTGCCACCGATAAAACCATGTTCCCACGATGCACCCACTTTCCATAGTGTTCTGGTCACCTCTCCCAGGGCTGATTACTTAAGTTGACTCGATTCATTAATGCACTCTGCCATCGCTTATTGTTTAGGATACAACCAGTTTGACAACACGCCCTAGTCCCAGGTCCGTAAACTGACTATTTATAATTAATTTACAATTTAAACCTAGGGAAATGCGATCGCATTTTGAGCAGATACCCACCAACAAATACCTTAGTGCTAGCGTGCTTCTCTGTGTGTTTGTTGGCGGTAAATCTGTAAGTTGATTAATATCAAAGCCGCTTTATCAATAGGTTATTAACAATCTTGTTAATTTAACATAACATCAAACAATCCTCCAAGCTCTTTCCTACTGCTCCCTGCTCCTTGCTCCCTGCTCCCTAAAATATAATCCAAAAATACATCATAAAATTGATATTTGTTATATATCAAACCCCCAAGCTAATCAATTTTTAAATTTGTAAAAAAATGTTGCAAAAATCTAAAAAGATCCTTGACATTTGCCAAAATATTAGTAATAATGAAAATGTCCGATATTTCCATAATATTTATGGACAAAAAGCCGCGCTTTTCACGTCAACCAAGAAGCGCGGCTTATGTCCCCAGTCACAAGCTATGTGTGAGGTAATTACATCATGCCAACAAATCGCTCAAATGACCATCTGAATCATCTGATTAACTGTCAGCGAGCCCTAGACCGCCTTGCCCAAATTGCCAGGAGCCAATCCACACAGCCACATTCAATTCCTGGTCCCATCACCGAGCGAGAAGAAATCTTGATCTACCTATACAGCAACTGCCGACTATCCATGACCCCCCAGGAGTTTTACTGGAAATGGCAAGTTAACCAAGAAGACATCGCTAACATCTGCTGCCGCTCAACTTACGCTGTCAACAGCTGGCTGGCTCAAGGTGCTCGCTATAAAACTCCCTCTTCCGATTCTTTGCATCATCTGGCCTTAATGGATTTCCTGCTAGAAAATTTCGAGGCCATTCCAAAGGAGTTATTAAATCAGCTCTGCTCTAAGGTTAAAAGTTGTTAGAATTAAGAATGTAGAATGTAGAATTAAGAATGTAGAATTAAGAATGTAGAATTGAGAATGTAGAAGGCTGAAGGCTGAAGGCTGAAGGCTGAAGGTTGAAGGCTGAAGGCTGAAGGCTGAAGGCTGAAGGCTGAAGGTATAATGTATAATGTATAATGTATAATGTATAAAGAATAATACCTAATATAGACTTATCAATTCTAAATTCTTAATTCACCATTCTAAATTCTTAATTCTACATTCTAAATTCTTAATTCTACATTCTAAATTCTTCATGGGGAACTTTTTATCCGCAGATTCGTCAAAGCCGCCAAAGCTACGATATTCTACACTCAGAGACTTTCCTGATCTGATCCATAAACCTGGAAAATATCCTGATCTGAGCCATCAATCTGGGAAAAATGTATATATTAATCTAGTTGGAATTAGCAGAGAACCCACGGAGTCCACTTATGAAACGTTACAAAATTCTTTCCCTACTAGGGATAACAGCAGTATCGACAATCACTGCTACTCAGGTTTTAGCTATGGATACAGCTTCCTGGAACTTAATCACCGAACCTGACTCTACTGGCAATAGTCTATTGGAGGATGTTTCATTCCTTAAATACACTATATTTGATACCGCTGCTAGCGCTAGAGAGCCCGGAGATCAAGATCCTATCCCGCCACGCTACGACAGCCCACAATCGGGAATTCAGTAGAGTCCGCTCCAGCTAGAGATTGATCATATCCATAGCATTCTTATTTGATAGGTGAAGGTACTCCCTTAAGGAAAGGCAAGAGGCAAGAGGCAAGAGGCAAGAGTTAATCAACTAGCGATGCTTTCCTTATAGCAGTCGAAGTAAAGGTTAAAACATATTTCTGTTCCCTATTCCCCTGCCCCTTATTAAGGATAAACATTGCTATAAAACCTTCTTTAGTATTGCCTTTAGTATGCATACCTTTTGCCTTTTGCCTTAAAAGCTAATTTACTCTTGCTCCTCTATTCCCTGACATATTTTTTTGTCTTCTGTCTTCACATTCGGATTATTGTTCAAATAATTACCGATCTGATCACAAGCACGCTTCAGTAAAGAATTCACATCGTTGAATTGACTGTAATCTAAATTCCAAATACTCACTCGATTAGGTGCGTTAATCGAGACTAGGGTTTCACCGTCTGGACTGAAATTCACAAACTCCACACGTTTAGAACCCTGGGTTAACGTTGCGATTAAAATTCCATTGGGGTCCCATAGTTTAACTGTGCCGTCCGCACTAGCAGAAGCAATAATGTCTCCTTTGGGGTGGAAACTGACATCATGAACAGTTTTTGTATGCCCTACAACAATTTTTTTATCCCCTACTCCTTCTTTAGGCTCGAATTGCTGCCAGGAGATGTCGTTACGACTCCAAATTACGATAAAACCACGGGCAGCACCTGCCACAATGCGCTTACCATCGGGGCTGAAACTAAGGGAGGACAACTGGCTAGGCCCATTAAGGGTAGTCATGAAAGTTCCGTCTTGCTTCCAGAGTTTCACTGTCTTGTCATTACTGGCAGAGGCAATTAACTGACCATCGGGGCTGAAACTAACCCGATTAATCGCATCTGTATGTCCTTTATCTCCCGCTAAAGTACGTAGCAATTTCCCTTCCCTGGTCCAGAGTTTCACTGTGCTATCCTCACTCGCAGAGGCAATGATTTGACTATCAGGACTGAAACTAACGCTATTAACTGGAGCGCTATGCTCCTCTAGAGTATGTAGCACTTTCCCCTGGCCATTCCAGAGTTTCACCGTCTGGTCATCACTGGCGGTGGCAATTAACTGACCATCGGGACTGAAATCAACCCCCTTCACAAAACCCTGATGTCCCTCGAGGGTGAGTTCTCTAATCTGCTTCTTGGGGTTCCAGAGTTTGACCGTGTTATCATCCCGACTACCAGAAGCAATTATTTCACCATCCGGGCTAAAACTAGCACCATAACCATATACTTTATAGGTAGGTTGGAAAACCTTAGGCAAGGTTTGGTCAAGACTCCAAAGTTTGACAGTGAAATCAACACTAGCTGAGGCTAGCATCTTACTGTCCGGAGTGAAACTAACCTGATTGACAATATCTTTATGACCAGGAAGGGTTGAAATTGGTGTACCATTACTAGTCCAGAGTTTTATTTTTCCGTCACTACTCCCTGAGGCAATCCACTCACCATCAGGACTAAAGCTGACGCTGTTGATAGGATGATCATGTCCTGCCAAGGTTTTGTCTAACGTTCCATCACGGTTCCAAAGGTTCACGGTCTGATCATCACTAGCTGAAGCAATGGTCTGACTATCCGGACTGAAAATTACACTCCAAACAGCCTTGTTATGCCCTTCTATAGTTTTGATGAATGTACCGTCACTACTCCAGAGTTTTACCGTTTTGTCCTTACTAGCTGAAGCAATTAACTCTGCGTCATTGCTAAAACTAACGCTCAATACAGCATCTTGATGTCCTCTCAAGGTTTTGAGCAAAGTCCCATCACGGTTCCAGAGTTTAATAGTTTGATCACCACTGGCTGAAGCAATGGTCTTACCATCCGGGCTAAAACTTACCCACTTCACCCCCTTATCATGTCCTGTCAAGGTGTTAATTAACCTTCCATCCCGACCCCAAAGTTTAACGGTTTTGTCTTTACTGGCAGAGGCAATGATTTGATTATCAGGGCTGAAACTGACGCACCACACTCTATCCTCATGTCCTTTTAAGTCTTTAATGAATTTGCCATCACGACTCCACAGTTTGATGGTTTGATCAGAGCTAGCTGAAGCAATTAGCTGATTATCAGGACTGACGCTAACACTCAAGACACTACCTTGATGTCCATCTAAACGATGGCGTTCTTGGGTTAAGTTGACTGCTTCCCAGAGGTTAGATACAGTCTCTTTTCCAATTTCTGATTTGGCTATTTTATGGTTTAATCCTTTCCCTCCCTTGATACTGCTTAAAAGGGCATCAAGCTGATTTTTATTTACAAGAAGAGATAGCTGATATTTAGCGTTTAGTTTAGCAAGGGTTGCCCGTTTTTCGTGGAATTCTGCCGATTGCCACAGCCCGATGGCGATAGCTGCTAATATAGTCATCACCAGGCTAAATCCCCCTAACCCCATCAGCAACCGTTTCCGAAGCCGTTGTCGGGCTTCTCGCTCTTTTTCAAGTTCTGCTCTCATATCAGCCCCTTGTCGTTGTCGAATGAAATCTACTAAATAATCATGGACTAATTGATAGCGATCGCTATAAATCTCTCGTAACAGCAGCACTAAGCCAGATTTAACAAAAATTTCCAACACTAAATCTAATCGTTTTAGCTCTGTGTCTACATCAGCTGCCAAGGCTTTTAATTCTTTTTCCAAATCATGGCGAGTTTTGAGAGGGCGGGTGTTGTTTTCATCCGTTAGTAAGTACAACACTAATTCAGCCGCCCGTTTGTTCTCAGCACCACAGGCTTCCACTACTTCTTCTAAGTATTGGTTGACTAATTCAGCTTTTGGGTGATTTCCTAGATGTTGATACTGTTGTAGGGTGGTAATTTGGTTTCGTTCCAGTTGCGCCCCTACCACTTGCAACTCAATTGGTCGAATCTCCCCTAATTCTTTGCCTAAATCCTCCACTAATTTATCAATCAGTGCTTGCTCTAGGGGAAACTGAGTTTGCTCCGTTAAGCCTTCAAGATATAATTTGGCATCTGGTGGGGTAAGATTCCCCAAGTCAAACAGAATCCTTTTATCTAAAATATTGTTATTAATAACCTCTAAATCGATTCCAAACTTATTACATTCCAACAGGCAATGTAAATAATCCTCTCGCACAGACAAGATTACCTTTACATAAGGAATATTCAGACAGTCTCGCAAAAATTCATAAAAACCTCGCCTCTGCTTGGGGTTTGAGCAAACCAATAAAAACTCTTCAAACTGGTCAAATATTAAAACAGTAAGCAAATTTTGCCTAGCATTATTGTGCAACTGCTCAAGAATGAGGGCGGTTGAATCAAGCTTAGTAGATACAGATGCTAAATTTAGTCTCTTCTTCAGCGTCTTTTTTAAGGATTTGCCTAGTGCTTGAATCCAATTCCTATAAACTCGCTGCAAAACCGGCAATACCCAACGGGTATTAATGGTTTTCCGTTCTAATGCTGGTATTAATCCCGCCTCAATCATCGAACTTTTCCCCGCCCCGGACTGTCCATGAATCACAGTTAGTCTAGAGCGCTCCTGTTCCATGCGCTCAATCAGACGATTAACATGGTGTTCCCTGCCAGAAGCCGCAATTTCTGGCGCTATCCTTTCTGAGCACTCAACCGTTGCTAAAACTGGGTTAGTTACCTGCTGCTTAGGCTGCAATCGACCAGCACCAATGAATGCCCGAAACCCAAACCGGCTCTCAATCCCCTGTTGGTCTTGTTTAATCTTAAAGGCAGTGAGATAGTGCCCTTGTTGGCAATAGGCCTGATGTAATTCCTTCAAGATACCAATATAAAGTTCTGGATCATAGTGGGGTTTGGTTTCTGCTCTCGCGGTTTCCAAGTTATAAAGTGCTGCTTGTAATTGACCAACATGTTTTTGCGATCGCATAGCCCCAAGCAGTGCTCGCCCCAAGGAAAATAAATACCAACCCTTGGCAAAAGACTTGTTCCAGTCTAAAAAAGTTTCTTGTTCCGGTGAGGGATTGACTATCTTAGCTGATGCCGTTGATTGCAGAAAAAGCGCTTGTTTGGAATACTGTTGCGCTTTTTTAAAGGCTGATTTGGCTAGGGCTACTTCAGCCAAAAAGCCATAAGCTTGTGCCATTCTGAACGGATCAGAATAGGTTTGATGGAGCGCCAAGGCTTTGTTGGCAACTTTCTCTAACTCCTCCCAATTTGACTGGTGCCGAAGTGCCTCTGCCCAAAAATTAATATATTTGGCAGCTAAGTCGAGGCGGTTAGCCTGCTCAAGACCCTCAACCGATTCCTGAAAATAAACTTTTGCTTGTTCACAAGCTTGCTCCTTCTCAGCTTGATGCCACAGTGCATAACCAGCCCACCACAAGCCTAAACAGAATAGTACATGTCCACGGCGTTCCAGGTTATCGGTTTGTTTCCACAGAGCTAAACTGCGCTCATAATGCTGTCGAGACTCTTCTTGAGAATTATCAGCCACTCGACCAAGCACAAATTCCAAACTTGCTTCTAACTCAGGGGCTAAGGCCACTCCCCGCTTTTCCAGGTCCTGTCGTGCTGAGTGTAATTCCACATAGGATCCAGAGTCTTTGTTTAAATTAAGAGTACAACTCTGCAAAAACTCAGTTTCACGGGAAGCTACCATCTTGGCAAACACCTGATCAGTGGTTTGCTCAATAAACTGAATTAATTGACCGCTGCTAATCACAAACTCAACACAGCTTGACCAACTGTGGAAATCTGGCACTGACCGAATTAGCATTTGCAGCAACTTATCCGTCACCCACAACACCAGTGGAAACCGAAAGTTCCGAAACTCTTCCCGAATCTGGTTAGTTGCTGTCAGCACTTCCTCTATGCAACTTACTGAGTCTATCCCAGATACCATCAACGCCTCTGGCTGTTCCGGACCTAGCTCTTCCACAATAGTGGTATAGAGAGTTTTAACCGATTGCTCTAAGACCAGCTCCCTGATCGGAATAGAACATTGCTCCTGCAACTGCTCAATAATTTGTGTCCTCAATACCCCATAGTTACCAACCGCCAAAATCAACGAAAATTCTCCCTGAGAAAAAGTAATCAGTCGGATTAGTTCTCTCAAGGAATCTTGGTTGTGATTTGCGGTTGTATCTAGCATGACTTATAGTATTTCTCAATTGGGTGAGGCACAAAGTCTTGGGTTTTAGGGAGCAGGGAGCAGGGAGCAGGGAGCAGGGAGCAGGGAGCAGGGAGCAGGGATTAAACTGGGCGCGGCTAAGGGAGGGAGTGGTAAACAACTATGTGTACCTCATGAGCATGATATTTTATCCCTTGATTCACGCCCTTTAACCGGACAGGGAGGTAAGTATTCAGCATTCAGCATTCAGCATTCAGCCGTCAGCCGTCAGCATTCAGCTGACGTAACAAAGATTAAACGAATGCTTAATTGTGTTATTTAAAAGCTGATAGCTGATAGCTGATAGCTGAATGCTTACACAGGGAGTCATGGAACTGAGTAATTTCAGGTAGAGGTTAATGCTGAATGCTGATAGCTGATAGCTTACGGCTGATAGCTGATAGCTGACAGCTGACGGCTGATAGCTGATATTATATTTAGCTTTAATTCAACTCTTTGGCATCAGCTAACACCGGATTGATATCATACCAACATCCGTGACCATTACAATACTCAAACACAAACAAACTCTTCAACAGGATTTGGTATTCCTCCTCACCCCTGACAGTTTTGTGTTCAGCCACATGTCTGAGCAATTCCCACTCATCTGGTGTAATTGCCCTGCTCAATTCATTGCGACGCTGACTAATCACACTGTCTACCAAGTTACGAGATAAAGGCGGTTCGTCTTTCCTGAGGCAGTTACGGAGCAGCACCAACAAATTCCTGACATGACCCCCACTAACTAGACACAGCCGATCCAAGGTCTGTGGGCTATCAAACACTTTTGTAATTAAACCGATCCGTTGCTCTGGCTCCACATCTGGGAAGGCTCTGGCTAAGACCATCTCTCGCAGCAAAGCAATTCCGGCATCACTGGGACTACCATCTGGTTCTTGTACCTGTACCATCGGTAACAGTAAATGCTCACAACCAAAGCGATTCCTGAGGTTTTCTTGGTCATTGGAAAATGCCAAAATCAGGGGAATGGTGTAGACCACATGGCATTTGAGTTGATTAAGATACTCCCCCTGGTCTACAAACAAATATTCTGGCTGATTGCGTTGCCCTGACTTAGGTTTATTATGGATCCGGTCAAGATTATCCACAATCACCACTAGTCCAGCTTTACCCTGCTGTTGCAGCTGCTGTTGAGCTGGTTCAATCAGTTCTGTATTAATCGCTTCTACAATATTGTTGACCCGTGGCTCTAGATGTTGTCGCAATAGGGAGCGAATGTCCTTAGAATTCTTAGCTTTGGTGGTAATTTCCCCAATCCCAAAGGCTAGGGAATACTCCCCCTCTTGTGAGCTGATGCCAATCTCATCAGGTATGTTAACCCCTACACCAGCGGCCTGAAACTCAGGAACTTTGAATTTCAACCCGGTCACCTCGGAGTTTAACAACTTAGCCGCCCCTTGCACTAACCCTCGGAAGCGGGTGGGTTGGAGTCTAATTTTAGCGTCCTCCAGACTTTGAATCACCTGACGAGCAATGGTCAGCAAAATATCACTGATCTCTACATCTGCCAGGTCCAAGTCATTAGAGGACTCAAAATAGACGACATGAAATCCCTGTTGTTCTAATTCCCGTTTCAATCGCGATAACTCGGTAGACTTGCCACAGCCCATGTGTCCGGTAAACAACTGACAGGTGGGTTCGTCTTCTGAGAAGGTAATGGTGCGTCTGAGTTCTCGAATAATATTGCTGCCCCGCACCTTGGAAAAATCAATGTAATATTGTTGGTCTTCAGCCCTCCCCACATTCAGGGTTTTACTGGGATTACAGACCCGAAAAAATCTGCTGAAATTCACTGTCATTAAACTTCCCCCCGGTAGACGAATTGACTATTGTCAGATTACACCCCGATATCTGCCAGATCGACATCGCTGACCAATTTACGCTGCAAACGGATATACAGCCTCTATATAATTTATCGACTTAATAGCTACACATTATGCAATTGACATTTTCCATTAACTGCAATAAAACGTAACATTATTCTCAATCCTGATGGTATATGATGCCGTAGCTGCGCAGAAAGTTGCCTGAAATTTCATAAATGCTATCCTCCCTTCACACTCCCTACTCCTAGTGTGGCTCATCAGTCAGACTAGAAGCAGTACCCGATCGGGTACCTTGGTTTTAGGGAGCAGGGAGCAGGGACTTCGGAGCAGGGAACAGCGGATCTGGGAACAGGGAAAAATCTTGTTTACCTCATTAGGATAGAAATCGCTATATTTCCGATACTGAACCAAAAGTATTGCGCCGGACTCCCCTTGCGTCGATTGCGGGTAAAGTTGACATCTCCCCCGGCTAAAGCACGGGGGATTCTACAATGTTGTTACGTGGCAGGGTGAACCCGTGCCACTTCACTTCTTGTCCTGTACGATCTAGAAAGAGAGTTAAACAGATCGTACCGGTGTGGGACTGTCATTGATCCCCTACCTGCCTTGGTTAAGTCAATTCCTAACTGTGCAGCTACTTTCCTAGCAATATTGCCTGCCCCGTTACAGTCAGCATTGATTAGGTGCCCTTCAGAAGACTTGTATAATCCACGTTTTACCCTTTTGCCCGACGGTGTCCATCCTTTGGGTTTTTCGCCATGTTTTGGGAGGCTGTCGTCGTCAAGGTAAGACGCTTTACTGGTGTACGCTTCCTCGGTAATCGTTAGTTTTATTCCATATTCGCAGGCTAGTTGCTTTAGTCTTTCGATTAACCTCTTAGTGGGAATAACTACAAAGTTCTGATTTCCCCGTTTCCCCATCTTTGATGAATCTTTTTGACGTTCATTCCATCCAACTATCAAGTTTCCAATACGATCATTGAGGCATCTGTTAATTATAAATCTGGCTGCCTTGTTGATCGCATCTCGCATCTGATTGTTGCGTTTCCGTTGGACACGATCCAGGTTGCTATCCCAGTAAAAATCTGATTTACCGGCTTTATATTTGGCAACCAATCTGGCGTACCCCTGATTCATGGATTTGAGTTTCCGACCATCAATAATCAGGCTCTTTCCATGGGTCGAAACTCCGGTTAGCCAATTATCCCCACCATGATCGAAGCTCCAAGCCTGTGAATAATCAAGATTGGGGTTGTTCTCGACTGGTTGCTTCCCGTCGTCGATCACCCAATCAATCCATAATTCTCCCAGGTACGGGCGAATTGTCACCTCTTTGACCCAATCTGGATCTATAAAATCTGGAGCTTCTAGTACAATTTCTGTTAGCAGTTCTGGTTTACTCTCTTTGCTGACAGAGGGATAAAATAAGCCTTTTTTATAGGTAAGAGCTTGTCTCGGGAAAGTCACACCAGTCAACCCGCCTTTTTGGCGATATCTAAGAAGTCTTGGTCTATCTACCTGGCCTTTATAATAAAGTCCGACTAATTGGTTATAACCTGTAATTGATTCAGCCACAGACTTTAAAGTTTGCTGTGCTGATTGAGCCGCCATCGCTTTGTAATGAGGATTATCTTTTAGCTCTTTACAAAGTTCCGCGTAATTAACATTACACTTATACGTCTTCCAACCATAACGCAGCACATCTTCTTTCCAGTAAGTAGTAAAAGCTTCTGGTTGCTGTTTTAGCCAAGTATAATGTTTTTGCTTGGAGTAATAGGTAGCACAATTCCATAAGCTATTCGCTTGTTCGCCTTGAAATAGCCAAAAAGCTTTTTCTTCATCTGTGAATATTGCTTTTACTGGAATTGTCCTATACATTTTGCTATCACCTCCTTATACATATTATGACATATTTAAAACTAAAAGAGTTCCCAAGTTTATGGATACGACGGGATTAATCCCGTCGCTCTGTTTCATCCCCGGTCTAAAGACGCAGGGCTCTCACATTTCTGGATATTTTGGTAGAACTTTGGGGGATTTGGTCAGTCCCGTCGTTGAGGAACAAGATTGGAGACTGCTATATCACTTGGGAAACCAATCCTTATCCAGTAATTCCTCAAAGGAATAAGGACATTGTTCTGGTAGAGACTTAAGCTGAGTTTTCTTCTGGACAATCAATAAAGCATTTTGGTAGATCTTGGGTAATTCCTCGGCTAAGTAATTTCGTAAATTAGTGGTAAGTTTATCCTCTAGTTGAACTCGAAAGGTAATAATTTCCCCCGCCCAGTGATTAGCATTTCTACCCCTCTCTGCTTCCCAAAATTGGTAAAGCATTAGATGAATGATTATCTGCAACAGTAAACTTTTAACAGCATTTCGTTCGCTGCGTCCCAAGGCTTCTAATTCCTCGATTAAGTTGTCATAATCTAATTCTTCTAATTGACGATTTTTCAGTCGCTTAACTGTTTCAGTTAACCACTGATCGTACTCAGTTTCATAAAGTTGTTTTAAGTCACGTATCTGAGATTTCATCAGCAAAGGGAATAGGGAGTAGGGAGTAGGGAGTAGGGAGTAGGGAGTAGGGTGTGGGGTGTGGGGTGTGGGGTGTGGGGGATAAGAAAGCGATGCAGAGGTGCGACCCGTGGCGAATTTAATTACGGGTCAAGCGCACCGTTTTTCATAACTATAAGGTACACATAATTTTTGTTCTGTTCCAGTGATCCGCTGTTCCCTGTTCCCTGAATTGAAAACCGCTGTAATCGATCATAGCAATCCCCGATGATGAATAAAAACCAAAATAACTGCCCACGAACCCAAAGCAACTTTTACTGCAACCAAGATGTTGAGTATGGGGATGACGGCAGCGCTGACAAGTGTCTGCAACTCCCCGTGGGGTAATTCTACTCCCGTCAAGGTTATAACCGCTAGTACAATAAAAATCAAAACTGAAATCTTCTCCCACCTAGCAGCTTGCCAACGCTTGTAGACTGCCTGCATCCACTGGAATGATGAGGTAATGGCAACCAGACCGATTGCGGTTCCCCCCGCCACCCCAGCCGCAAAGCCACCTCCTGGACTCAGATGCCCCCGAATCGCTAGTTCGATACCTACCAACGCAGCAATCGTCGCTCCCAGACGGGCTAGAACAATGGATGGTTTATCGGTAAATTGATAGATCGTGCAGAACGGCTTTTCATCCGCCAGTAGAAATTTAGCTCCCATGATCGCGATCGTAAATACCACCACTTCAAAGATGGTGTCATAGAGCCGATTCCGGAATATGATACCCGAAACCGCATTGGGCACTCCAGTATCTTGTACAACGGATTCGACGATAGAGAGATCTGATAAGTCTGCCGCTGGATTGGGCAAAACCATAAATTTGACGTACAGCGCTATCCCTGCTGCAATGTAAATCCATTTCATTAATGATCTCCCCCTGCCTCTGGTACATTTACATAACTCAAGCTTGTCGCCGATAATGAAAGTTCACTTTGCATGATCTCATAGAGGCGTTGAACCCTGGTCTGGGTGTGATAAGGTAGGGTTTCATACTCTTGCCCTACCTGGTCTTGATCATCCTGTGGTGATGCCTTCTGGGTAGCTCCTTGAGCTAATCCCCTCTGGTCTTGCTCAAACAGCCATCCCTCATCTTCGGTACAGGTCCCATGGACTTCTTTTTCTATCAGCGCCCGGTGCAAGGTCTCCCTATCTGTGTAGGTTACCAGCTCAAGGCGCATATAGTGTTTGCTCAGAATTGTCCGTAAGTCATCCATCAGTTCCCCAAAATCCGGTTTGGTCTTGCCCTCTGCTAAAGACTCCCCATCTGCCTCAACTTCTTCCCAGTCTTGGATTACTCCCAGACGCATGGTTAAGGATGAACGCACCGCAACCGCATAGAGGGTAATGGCTAGCATTGTACCCACCAACGCTTCAGTCAAAGCCACATCCGCTGCCCCAAACATTGCATAGACCAAAGCCGCCACCGCTCCCAGTATGCCTCGGATCACCAGAGCATGGTATGGATTGACCTGAAATACCAGCATGCAGGCGGACAAAGGCAGTAGGGCGGTTATGACATAAATATAGCTATCAGTCATTGTCACCCCCACTACTGGAACAGTAAGCCAACACATATCCCAACACTGTATTCCAGATCGCCAAGGAGATAATGGCGAGAATCAGCAGCGGCCATTCACTGGGTATCTTCAGGAGCAGCCCGACGATGATACTCATCGATCCCAGGGTATCTGCCACTGAAAGACTATGCAGCTTGAATAATACTGATCGGTGACCGATTAGGGGAAAGGTTCCCCAAAACCAGAATAGGATTCCGACACCTATGCAAGTGTAACTCAGTGCATTAATCATATAGCGTTTTGCGACTTTGTTAAGTACATATTTATAGTTTTTTAGGGAACAGGGAACAGGGAATAGGGAACAGTAAATAGAGCATTTTGCATCCAACATAAGTTATTTATTATTGCCAATTAAGAAGTAAATTTTATTGTGTTTGCCCCATTTTCATCATTAACTTATATGCAAATTGCTATAAGACCTCTTGAAAAAGTAGTTTTCTGATACTGTTCTTGATGCAAAGCGCGAGTGGGGGTAACCCCCTTTGGCCGACTGCATCGCTTTTCGTGAATTCTTGTCCACTGTTCCCTGTTCCCTGTTCCCTGTTCCCTACTTCTGAAAGAAGTCTATACATCACTCATCAGTCTTCGCGGCTGGATACCCCATCCCTCTACAGGGTGGGGAGGAAAGCCGCGCCTCCAATTAGTAGTTTACAATTAAGCCCGTTGAACGTTTTAGGAGTCGGACTTTCCGGGCGGTGAATTGTCCTATCCGCTTCCAATCGATATCGCTCACAGAAACCTGTCTTGCTGTTTCACCGCTTACCCAACCACGGGTTACTTTTCCGGCTTTAACAGCTTCAACATAATCTCCTTTGCGAAAACCATGACTAGTAGTTGTTCCACCGTATTTGCGCCGTTTTCCACCTTTAGAAAATTGCAACAGGTGTAATTGACGACGACTTATAGGAGCACGTCTAATCACAAAGATCAAAGTGTTAGTTATATTGCAGTTTTCTGGAACACTCAATTTGCCTTTGCTGTGATAGTAATTCTTGCGCCGGAAGAAATGAGTAGCAGCTAAAGCTATCCCATCTACCGCATGAGTGTTGACTGACTGCCGACTTTTGTCGGTTTTGTCCTTGACTAGTCCTAACGCTTCCCTTTTTAGAGCAGTCTCCCAGCCTTGTTTTTGAGTGACTGGGGCTATTTTTTCTAGCTGAGATATTGACCAATATTGGCCTACCATAACAGGAGAAAAACCCTTGTTTCCTCTAGCCTTGACTATTTCATAAACGATGGCTTTTACTGGGTACAAAAGGCTAAGTTCTTTGGCTACTCTTTGCTCTAACTGGCGGTTTGCTCGAATTGAAGGAGGTACCTTTTTGCTTACTCTATTTGAGAATCGTTTTTGTCTATGAGACCTTTGCGAGTAAGGTACCTTGCGGTTTATTCGACGGCTTCTACGAGTTCTTCGCATCATTTGTCGAGTATCCATGCGTACGCGGACTTTTTTGTACGGCAACACTAAATGCCCTGTCCAAAGAGTGGCATTATTTGACTGAACAGCAATACCAGAAAACATCTTTCCAGGATCAATCCCAATAGCAATGTCCTGAGTTTGTTCTCCAGACGGTTGGTTGACTAACTGAACAGCAAAAACATTTAGATCGTTTTGGTAAATAACAGCTAAACCTTGATTAAGCCAACGCCGAGCACGAGAGGCTTTTGTAGGCATCAATGGTTTGCCATCAGGTGAAATAACTGGAACTCGTAGCATGGTGATAAACCTCACGAGAAAAGTATTTGGGTTGATTACCCGTCCCCTCGACCACCGAATCTAAGATGTCCTGTCTAAGAGCAACTGACGACACAGTTTTGAAGAGATCCGGACTGGGGAAGCATCCGGATGTTCGTACCAAAATTCGGCTCAATGGTCTAGTCAAACACGGACAGTTGGTCGTCATCCCTCGCCCCATCCTCTTAGGTTGGGGTTATTGACTCGTTTAATTACATGTGCCAGTAGCATTAATCCAGCATTCCCCACACTCAGGATGATCACCCCGACAACACCGATCATCCAATCATCGCGCAAAACAGATACCACTAGGATCATGATGGATGTTTTGGTGGCAATACTGGCAAATGCCAACATTTTTTGCCAAATATCATCATCTTGCCAAGCCTCATAAATGGGGATGAGCAAAGCCAGAATCATGGCAATCAGGATTAGTGTCATCGATTTTTCCTCCGTCGAACCCGGTGTACTTCGTACCTGCCATCTTTGTGGTATTTCAACACAATGGTTTTTGGTGTAAAGGTGATCAGGAATATATCCAGGAATATTAGCCCAGGGGTCCGTTGGGGTTTGACTCCTTCCATGATCACATCTTCGTGGTTATGGGGACGGAGCATGATTTCAAATGCCTCAATATATGCCTGGGGAATCGCCACTATCACTTCACCCAGCACCCGCAGCCAATCCTTTAAGGCTTCTGGGGTTTTGGGGCGTCCTGGTAATAGGAATGCGATCGCAATCCCAATCATGATATTTGACGGACTCAGATTGGCAGTGAGCAAAAACCAGATAACCAGTCGTAAGATTAGATTTAGATGCCCAATCATGCAAACACCATCCAGAACAATAAGACTAACATTAAACTCATCACCCCAATGAGATGGTCAAATTCCTCAAGCACACGGGGTAGCTTGAGTACAGATCGTTTGAAAATCAAAAAATATGCCAACCATCCCAGACCAATGGTTGCCAGGGGTTTGATAATATTGGCAAAATTATATGCTTGGTAGTACACACCATTGGCAGCAATCAGCCCACCGAGCAACAGTATCATCGCTAACCAAAAACCGACCTTTACCTGCCCTTGGCTGCCATCCCCATGGGGCAGAAAGATGAATTTAGCAAAGGATATGGCTGTTCCTAGGGCAGCAATATTCATACCGATAACTTGCCAGGGCACTAGATTCTTCATGGTTAACACCTTCGCCCCAAAACCAGACAACAAGGGAAAGCCGGAAATTGAGAAGCTAGCTATAGCCAGGGCAATCCAGATTTGGGTATTAATCGGCTGATGTTGCAGTTCCTTGAGGTTGCGGCTGGGCAAAACACCCGCGATTAAAAAGAGCGCCCCTTTCACCAGGCCGTGGGTCAGGGCATAAAAGCCCCCGACTTCTGGTGCGGCGAGGATAAAGCCTAACTGGGAAATGGTATGAAAAGCCAGCATACGCTTGGTATCTTTTTCAAAGACGGCATAGCCTACTCCCAGAAGCGCTGTCCCCACTCCAAATATCCTGACGATGGGAGCAAGTTCCTCCACAATCAGAGCAAAACGCAACAGTGGAAAGACTCCCGTTTTGACCACAACTCCCGATAGCAAGGCCGACACTGGGCTCTGAGATTCGGAGTGGGTCAAGGGTAACCACAATCCTGATACAAATATTCCCCCCTTGACTAACAGTGCCAGAAAGATCAGGGCAAGAGCTTCTGGAGTTGCTCCGCCCAAGCCTTCAAAGGCAAAGGAATGATTGGCCTGATAGACTAAAATTGCGCCGATCAGATAAAACAGCATGGCTGTATTGCTGATCAAAAGATAGCGCAAGGCTACCCAAATTGATCGGTCGGTTCGGGGATAGGCAATCAACAGAAACGCAGCAATACTGATTACCTCTAATGCTACGTATAAACTGATCAAATCTGCACAGATAAATACGGCATTGACACTGCCATGTAAAATAATGGTTTGGGTATAAAAAAAAGCTGTTTTACCACTTTGCCAACAGTAGAGGATGACTGCTGCCGTTACCAGCCCATTGGTCAAGATAAAAAAGGCGCTTAATTGATCAACTAGTAATGTGACACCGAAATTATCTAGCAGCTGTAAGGTTAATGGCGATTTTGCTCGAAGAAATAGCTGTGTCCCATATTCAACCGAAACCATGGCAACGCCTAGGGCGAGGTATCGGTCAAGTTTGGGGATCAGATAAATGCTGAATCCCACAAATAGCGGTAGGGCAATCCAGGCAATGGTAATGGTACTCATGGGGTATTATTATTCTCGATCTCGTTGCTTTCCAGGGTGGGATTGTCCCGTGCCAGTTTCATAACACCTACTAGCATCAAGGCTTGAATCGAAAAGCCGATCACAATCGCTGTCAAGATCACTGCCTGGGGAACTGGATCTGCGTAAGCCCTATTTTCGACGTTTGAAAGAATGGGTGTGAATAAACCATCTCGGGATGCAACCAACACGTAATAGGCAATCACCCCCGTGCTCATGATATCCATAGAGATGATTTTCATAACCAGGTTCTTTTTCAGGATGATGCCGAAAAATCCGCACAATATTGTGGCAAATATGAATGCTTCTAACACGGGTTTTTGCCTATTGGGTAAGGGTTGGTGGTAATTATGCAGGACTTAAGCGGTTAAGTGGATTTCGCCCCCCTAGCCCCCCAAAATTGGGGATTTCGCCCCCCTAGCCCCCCAATATTGGGGGGTAATGATGTCAAAGTCCCCCAGAATTGGGGGATTTAGGGGGCTTTGCGTAAGTCCTGATCATTAAAGAATGATACTGTCGAACAGTGCTATAAAATATATAGCACGTTTTAATAGTGCTAGGAACTATTGGCACTATTGAAAAGTTCCAAGGTAAACTATAGACTCATGCCACACCAAGGTTTTGGTTTGAGCTTGGAATTGGGAAAAACACGGGCAATAGCAGATGACAGAATCGACTGATGGCAAATCAATGGTTAACCTCAGCCCTGAGGATGTCAGCGATACAGTTAGCGATACAATTGGGGGGTTGCCAACTAGTGAAGGTGTGCCGCCGAAGGATGTCTACACTTGGGATCGGGATGCATTAGCCGTGAATCTTTTGGATTTATCAGTACCATTTGAATTGGTTGGGCGGCAAGCACAATTCCAGCGCATCACTCAAGTTTTAGCCCGTGATGGCAATCTGCTGATTGTGGGAGTGCCCGGAAGCGGACGGCGGACTTTGGTAAGGCGGGCCGCACGGGAAGTTGGAGTTAAAATCCTGGAGGTTGACTGCATCCGGGTTACGGATGGTCAGCGCTTTGTGCAACTGCTGTGGGAGAGCATAAACCAGACCTTTCCAATGGCAACGGTTCAAGCTCTAATGGCAGATTGGATTGAAGGTAAGGCAGCGGAATTATTTGTCCTGAAGGATGAAGCCAGTGGCACAGAGGGACTTAAACCAGTTCGGATCCAGAGCAAAGAGCTGCAACGGAAAGCATTTGAAGCATTACTCGATCTCCTGCAAAGGTTAGCTGAATCTGAGGGGGAACGGGTAGTGTTGATTTTGGAAAGTTTCCCCCACATCCGCTCTTGGGATCGTCATGGGGTGTGGGAAAAATTTTTGAGGGAACAGATCGAGGGTCAGACTCAGGTAAGTTATGTACTAGTGGCAACGATTGCAGAAACTAGTATTTATCCCCATGAACCAGGGAATAATTTGGAAATCGTGCAGCTGGCTCCTTTAGCTAATGATGTGGTTGCGGCTTGGGTAACTGAAGTTTTGCATACGCAACGGCTGACCTTCGATCCGCGATCGCAAGCACTGGAAATCTTTGTCAATGCCGTCCAAGGACACTTCGGTGATGCTTCGGCACTGGTGCGACGCCTCAAGTCGGTACGAGTTTCTGATGGGCTAATTCGTGATGGCCATGTTCAGCAGGCCATCCAAGAACTGCTAGCGGACTTATCCATGGTCTTCGAGTCATTACTGATGCTGCTTCCAGCTAATCAAGCCCATCTTTTAGAATCCCTGGCCCTAGACCCTACCGACAAGCCACAAAGTCGAGATTACATTCAAAAGCATTACCTATCGAGAGGGGGTTCTCTCCAAGGAGCGATCGCTGGGTTGCAGCACAAAGGTTTGATTTATGGCTCCGAGCAAGGCTACCGACTGGCTTTACCTCTGTTTGCTTTGTGGCTTTGCCAGCGTTTAAGTTGATCTCAAATTCAGTAGATGCACCTCAAGTAGCGTGACTGTAGGTCAATCGCATTTTTATTCTGTGTTATGTTTACTACTTTTTTGCTACACTCTGGGTATTATCTATGATGCCCAATGAAAGACGCTTTATCCTTTTTGACTTGCCTGAGCTAATAAACGCACACTTCAAGCCATGAACTCCCTAGATGCAATCACCCTCAAAGCCTTCTTGGTCGCCCTAACTCAGCTAGAGGATTCACTCTCAGCGGAACTTCAGGGTGAGTTAAATGCCCTTGGGAAGGAGTTTCCCTCCGGTGTTTCCAATCTTCATTTCTTGGCTAAGGGTTTGGCTCCCTTGGAAGAGGCTTACAAGAAGGCTCGTGGTATTTTGCAAGCTGACCCAGGAGAACGCCTCAATTGCGCTGGGTCTGATTTTGAAGATGCAGCCGAGAGTTATCAAGAAGACCTTCGGAATTTTATTACGGTGTTAAATGCCTCAGACTCTGTAGCTTCAGCTAAGGAAATAGCTCAAGAATCAGTCCCAATTCAGCAACTTCTGGTTCAGCTTCAAAAGGAAATGAGTATTACAGTGTCAAATCCTGCTAGTATTCCAGATAATTCTGAATTCGAGGCAGCAATGGAAGCTTTCGCGATAACTCGCAAAAACTATCGCAATGCTTTTCGGGAATTAGCTAAGTGAAAGAGCCTCGCTGGGTGCCAGAGCAAGCAGTAATAGCTATCCATGACGAGTTAATCCTAGAGCATGGCGGATGTTTTGGATTAAGAGATCCGAATTTACTTTCCAGTAGTTTAGCTAGACCTAAACATTTATTTGCTTACAGTGATAGTGCTAGTCTGTTTGATCTGACAGCAGCCTACGCTTTTAGTTTGGCAAAAAATCATCCTTTCGTCGATGGTAACAAGCGAATTGCCCTTGCTGTCATCGACGTTTTTTTACGTTTAAACGGATATGAGTTAGTGGCAGCAGAAGAAGAAGCCGTGATCAAGATTAATAATTTAGTAGAAGGAATAGAAAATCAAGAGTCTATAGCTACTTGGATTGCAGGTAACTCCCAGGAAGTGTAAGTAATAATAACAATATTTTTTGATTTTGATTACTAAACCGATGCTCTAGCGCTTTGCTGTGTCGATTGAGGGGATAATGGGTACAAGCTTAAATTAGTACGCTGTAGAAAACATGAACAGTGAAGGTGTACCACCGCAAGATGTCTACACTTGGGATTGGGATGCAAAAGCCCGTGAATCTTTTGGATTTATCAGCGCCATTTGAATTGGTTGAGCCCCAAGCACAATTCCAGTCTTTGCTTTGTGGCTTTGCCAGCGATTGAGTTGATCTCAAATTCAGTAGATGCACCTCAAGGAGCGTGACCTAAGGTCAATTGCGTAGCGTGGCTTACGGCCAATCGCATTTTGATTCTGTGTTATGTTTACTACTTTTTTGCTAGACTCTGGGTATTATCTATGATGCCCGAATGTTATGGTCTCTGTTGAGCAAGTAATTAAAGAAGCTTTATCTTTGCCCAGTGCATGGAGAGCATTGTTGGCTCAGAAGCTGGTTGAAAGTCTTGAGTTTGATGTAGACGAAAACCTACAAGCACTTTGGGTAAGTGAAGCTAAGAAGCGTCGAGATGAAATCCGAAGTAGTATGGTTCAGCCTATTCCTGGAGAGGAAGGGTTAGCTAGAGTGAGGCGACTTCTGGAGCCATGAAATATGTCTTTCACCCAGCAGCCTTGACTGAATATGGTGAAGCAGTCGAGTTTTACGCAGAACGTAGAGTTGAATTGGCACAGGCATTTATCAATGTAGTTGAGGATGCAATTTTCTGAATTGTTGCGTCACCAACTCGTTGGGCTGTTATTGATGAAGATATTCCTCGATGTCTGACACGTAAATTTCCCTACGGGATTTTATACACTATTGAGGAAGATTACATTTTAATTGTGGCGGTGATGCACTGTAGTCGTGAGCCAGGATATTGGAAAGAGCGTGTCAGGGAGAAACCATCAGATGCATAAAATGATCTGAGGTTTGGTACGTCATTCGGACAACTAAGCTGTTATAGCACTAAGGTTATAAGTTAATACATTTTACTGATCCGAAGTGGGTGGATCTCATATTTGCTATTTGACCCTGCTTCCCCAAGACCGCACTACATCACTTCTGAGTAAGGCTTCTAGAATTTAGATGCGTTTGCCCTAGCTAGATAGTCCCTTAAAAAGTATCCCAAATTTCCTCCGCATAACGGGGTGGCATCGCCTCAGCATTGGTAAATGTCTGTTTCATTATCTGTGAAGCTTTCTCTATTTCTTCCCCCTCCCAGTCTACAATCAATAAATCGTTGGGACTACAGTGAAAGAAGGCGCAGAGTTGAGCGAGGGTAGTAAAAGCGATCGCTCTTAGCGGAAGCTGAGGCCTTTGGGCCACGCTTTGCGAACGCTTCATCGCATTCGCTTCCCCATTTTCAAGTTCCCTTAATTCTTGCCGATCGATTCCCGTAGATTCAGAAATTTCTTCGTAACTGATATTTCCGGAATTAGCTCTTAATTGGGCGTTGCTGATTCTGAGTATGGTTTCGCCCCCCTAGCCCCCCAATTCTGGGGGGAAAAACTCTCAAAGTCCCCCAGAATTGGGGGATTTAGGGGGCTTTAATAAAACCAGATTATCGCGCATTCATTCCTTAATTCAGCAACGCCCTTAATTGTGCTAGTTTAGTTGTGACTTTCATCGTGCAAACTGACCTGATATTTTTTAGTTTATGAAATTAAGCAAAAATTATAATAAAATTCCCGCGCCCCCGCCCCACAGTTCCCTTCTTTTTATAAAAAAAGCACTACGCATTTAGATTTTTGACATTGTCTTGATGCAGTCGCTCATGGGGGAAACCCCCAAGACCGCACTGGCTCCCCAAGACCGCGCTGCATCGCTTTTAAACTCCGAAACCTAGTCCTAGGTTACTTCTGACTTCTGACTTCTAACTTCTGACTTTCGCGTAGCGCTATATCAGATGCACCCTACTGTTGCCTGTTCCCTGTTCCCTGTTCCCTTTGCTATAGGCAGATGACGATGAAAATTACGAAAGAACCCTTCTGGGGATACTCGTTCTTTCCAAATCCGGCGACACTCATACTGTAAATCTACAAATTCCCGGGATGATAGATTGTCGTGAAACTCAGCAATTTTATCGCCAATTAAATGAAGTTCATTCTCCTTTATCCAAACACAGTATTTCTTCCAATCAATGTCAAAGTCGTAGGGAAGCACACAATCGGTATCTACAAGAACTGGAATTCTGCCACAACACAATGCTTCATAGAAGCGAAAGGAATTGTTACCTGAGCCACGGCAACAGAAGATATAGTCACTGTCTATTAGGTTATACACAAATTCCAGCCGATGCTTTTGCTTCAACTTGAAGTCCGGTTGATTGAAGAAAACTGGGCGTTCTCTAATCAGAAAGTTGGTGATTATGTTAGGGTCTTTGGCTAAGATATCTAAGGCTCGACCTCTTAACACATGTCCCCAATTATAGGGAGGAATAGTAGTTGTCAAGTTCAAGACATTCTTTTTGACTCTAGACCATAAAAATTTTAAGTGGGTTTTGGTATTTTTCCTGACGGCATAACCACAGAAACCAACTACCGGTTTTAAGCATTTTTGGCGGATATTGAGTTTGTTGTCCAGATAGTTTTCAACAAAGTCTTCGCTCCAGTGAGGTAGGGTAAAATCGTTGTTTTTTCTAAGGGATCGATAGAGGGAGTTACGGAATACAAAATCACTTTCAATCGGTAAGTTAAGATGGGAAGAAGTTCCACCAAAAAAACTGATTAAGGGCTTGCCTGCTGATTTAACGTTTTCTGCTAATTGTCTGGCTTTATGTTCCAATTCAGAATTGCATAGTGCCCAATTAACTGGTACAATTGCAAAATCTGCTTCCTCCAGAGACGACATCTTAAATAGAGACTTTCCAATCTCTACATAGTGGTCAAAACAACTACTAATGGGATCCTCAGGATTTTCGGGAGGCTTGCCCCAAAAGGGGTATAGGATTGCCTCATAGGTCATGCCCTCTGGCAGATAGTTCTGGTCACAGAAAATTTTCAAAGTCATAATTTTAGGCTCTAGGGAACAGGGAATAGGGAACAGGGAAAAAATCCTGTGTACCTCAGGTGCGACCCGTGGTGAATTTAATTCGCCAAGGTCAAGCTCACCTAATAGCTAAAAAAACCCTCTAACACTTTAGACGTCATTAAATCACACTTTTAGGCTATATCCATGCCTTTTTGCCAAATTATTTAGTTTGAAAAATTCTTAGGGAGTAGGAAGCTTCAACGCAGAAATATATCTTAACCTTTACTACAACTGCCATACCAAAAATTTTGCCCGCCTATCACAGGCTGGAAGCCTGTTCCACATTGGGAAAAGGGTAAAGGGTTACGGAGTCCACTCCTGGGCACACACCACACGAAAACCAATATTGCCGACGAGGTGCCTCAAGGCCGGATTAAAGACGCCGCGAGACCCAGAACGGCAGTTTTTAGGCAAGGTGTAGCAGGAACCACCCCGCCACACCCGATATTTATGATCATTTTCATTATTGCTATCGGGTTCATCTTGCCAGGCAGTGCCATCTGTCGGCGCACCTTCATAGTTATCATGCCAATGGTCTGCACACCACTCCCATACATTCCCATGCATATCGTAGAGTCCAAACTCATTGCCTACCCCAAAACTCCCCACTGGGGTGGTTTTTCTAGGATAAATCCCTGATGGCCCGTTACCATAAGACCCTTTCCAACCACCGTGTTGATCATCTGTTCCATTGTAGTTAGCAAACTCTGTTGTAATCGTCTCTCCAAAATGAAACGGGGTCGTTGTTTTGGCTCTACAGGCGTACTCCCACTGGGCTTCACTGGGCAAGCAATAAGGGCGTTTCGTATACTGTGACAGCCGCTCAGAAAACTCTACCGCATCAGACCAAGAGACTGTATCTACAGGTCGGTCTTCCTTTTTAAAATAGGATGGATTGGGTTTAAGTTCTCTGTTGACTTGGGGTAGGGCAGCCACGGCTTGCCATTGGGCTTGAGTAACTGGGTATTTGCCCATGAAGAAGGATTTAACGGTGACTTGATGCTGGGGACTTTCACTGTCTGTATGCCCCTCTTCGGTTTCTGGGGAACCCATAACGAAAGTGCCACCGGGGATGGCAACCATGTCCAAGGTGATACCATTTCCCAAGTCTTCAGCAAAGTACTGAATTTGTCGCTGATGGCGTGTGATATTAAGTTGTGATTGCTGTTCTTCTTTACTTCTTTCTGGCATCACCATTGTTTGGTTTAACTGATGTAAAACTGGCATCTTGCCAGTGATAATATTATTAGTAGTAGAACTGGCATCTTGCCAGTGGTTCTAGAAGTGGAACTGGCATCTTGCCAGTGGTTCTAGAAGTGGAACTGGCATCTTGCCAGTGGTTCTAGAAGTGGAACTGGCATCTTGCCAGTGGTTCTAGAAGTGGAACTGGCATCTTGCCAGTGGTTCTAAAAGTGGAACTGGCATCTTGCCAGTGGTTCTAGAAGTGGAACTGGCATCTTGTGTAGAACTGGCATCAAGCCAGTAACAATATTATTAGTTGATTGAGCTTGACACAGGCTGGAAGCCTGTTCCACCACACAATTATTGACACAGGCTGGAAGCCTGTTCCACCACACAATTATTGACACAGGCTGGAAGCCTGTTCCACCACACAATTATTGACACAGGCTGGAAGCCTGTTCCACCACACAGTCATTGACACAGGCTGGAAGCCTGTTCCACTACACAATTATTGACACAGGCTGGAAGCCTGTTCCACCATAGATTATTTTACAGAATATTTCTCTACACTATCCATTTGCCAGAAGAAAGGATATCTTTCAGCAATCTCAGATAAATTAGCTTTTATAGGATTTTCTCTGATATAGTTCCATGTCTCTAAAAATTCTCTTTCATCTCGCATAATGCGATCATATCGCTCGTCTTGCCAAACAATACCGATATGATTCATTACTTTAGTAACTTGTTTAGAACTATAGCTTTTAATGCTGTGGATAATACTAGCTAAGGTCCAATATTTCTGAGCTGATTTTGGTAAAGGCTGCATTAACCAATGTACATGATCCGGCATAATTACAACAGCATAGGTTTTGTACCTTTGGTTATTGAAGAATAAACAGGAATCTAGCACTACTTGTCTGGCTTCTGGGGTCAACTCTAGCTTTTCCCAAGTACTAAAAGTCACAAAGTAAATTGCTCCTGCTAATTCCCAGTGAGGAAGATTTCTTTGGCTAATTTTAAGATTTCGAGACTTTAGGAAACTGATATAACTGGTATAATTTATTGAACTGGCATCAAACCAGTCATAATCATTAATATTGGATTGAGACAGCCTCGAAGCCTTTGCCCCAGAGGAGGGACGGTTGGGGGTAGTCATTAGTTACATTTCTACAGAGTATGTTACTGCCAGCATCTTGCTAGTTAGAATCATTAATATTGGGTTAAGACAGCCTCCAAGCCTCTTCCCGGTGATTGGTGCTTCATCAGCTGGCTTGGGTTTAGTTAAGTTATCTTCACATATCCATTGTGGAACTGACATCAAGCCGCGTGATATATTACTAATTGTGGAACTGGCATCTTGCCAGTAAAATATGATTAATTGTGGAACTGGCATCTTGCCAGTGATTATAAAGGTGGAACTGGCATCTTGCCAGTGATTATAAAGGTGGAACTGGCATCTTGCCAGTGATATTATTATTACTTGTAGAACTGGCATCTTGCCAGTGATATTATTATTACTTGTAGAACTGGCATCTTGCCAGTGATATTATTATTACTTGTAGAACTGGCATCTTGCCAGTGATATTATTATTACTTGTAGAACTAGCATCTTGCCCAGGGCTATTTCATTCTAAAAAGTGCCAAAATATGCTTAAGCCCAAATTGGCATTTTCTTTGTGCTTGAGCCATGTTGTCAAACCCTGCATCTCGATAAAGATTCAGAGCTAAATTACGAGCGATCGCCCAAATTTGTACCAGAGGAGTTGTCCTGATACGAGATTTATCTTCACCCTGAGTGACATCTCTGACATAATGAACTTTGTTCTCTACGCCCCAATAGCCTCGAATCCGCTTGGCAAATTGTTCAGCCGTTTCTTTCAAGTCAGAGATATAGTATCGGATCTGGGTCTGATCAGTATTTGTAGTAATCCGTCGGGACTGAACTTGAATCACGGTAGCTAATCCAGGCCAAGAAGGCAAACCTTGGGTAACTTGGCAAATACTAACACTTCGTTTTTCTATTCGACCGTGTCCTTTATTGATCTGTTCAAAAGATTGCTGAGGAACGAACTGCTGTTGGGCGGCTGCAAAAAGTTTTGGTTGGTTCCCTTTAAGGGCTGCTATATAGTGATTCCCACTATCGATGATCAGCTGACAAGTTTTTTTTGGGTGTTTATGGCATCAAAGGCAAAAACCACGCCTTTGAGTGCTAGTGCTTTGATCAACTCTGGCACTGCCTTAATCTCATTCGTTTTTTTGACAACCATATCAGGCTTGAGAATTAATCCTCTCTCTACCAAGTAGGCACTCACTAACATAATTGCGGGATGGCGATCGCAATGTGGATTGTCTTGTTCGACCATAAATGACCCTCTCAAAACTTTCCCATCTACCCCTAAAGTCTCTCCCGCTTCCGGAGTGATCTCGAAAAAGCAAGCGAGCCTTGCTGAATAATCTGAGTAATCCATATTCAGTAACACTCGGCGGATTGTGCTGTATGATGGCAGTCGGTTGACTTGAAACAATTGGCTCAACTCCTCACGATTGTTTCAATCCAATCAGCGATCGCTAAAAATCCTTTATTCCCTGCAGCGACTGCTAGGGTAAAGATAGCCAGACATAGAGCCATTGAGTGTCTTCTTCCCTGCCCTCTACGAGCATCTGGTAAATCAGAAAAGGCTTCTAAAATAGCAATTTGACCCATCGATGTTGATTCTCTTGTGCCCTTGTGCCGGGAGCCGGTCTGGCATTGCAGAACAAATGAACTATGTACCATCAGAGCAAGCTTAAACCCATGAGGGGGCATTATATTTAGTACAAATGTTCTGCCTAAGCGACATCCTCCCTCTTGTGCCTTAGCATCTTATCTTACCATAGACCTCTTGCAAAAGTCCAATAAAAAAGATATAAATGGGTCAGTATAAGGGAAAATAATGACCTATCAAAAAGTTAAAGATTTAACTAACCAGGAGTTCAAACGCCTTTGTGGGGTAAGAATTGAGACTTTTACTCAGATGGTGAAATTAGTAGAAGAAAATGAAAAACAGAAGACAAAAACCGGGAGACCATCCAAATTGAGTCTAGAAAATCAAGTATTGATGACCCTGGAATACTTACGAGAATACAGAACTTACTTTCATATTGGTCAACATTGGGGACTGAATGAATCAACAGTGTACCGAATAATTCGGGTCTATAGAAAATATTTTAATTAAGTCCTTCGAATTTAGAATTCCAGGAAAAAAACAATTATTGAAATCAGGTAACCAAATCGAGATAGCAGTTATTGATGTAACGGAAACTCCGATTGAGCGTCCAAAAAAAAACCGAAAAAGTCCTACAGTGGTAAGAAGAAAAAGCACACCTTAAAATCTCAAGTTATCATTGATGAAAATAGCAAAGAGATAATCTGTATTGCTTACGGTAAAGGAAAAGAACATGATTTGAATTTGTTCAAAAAGAGTAAAACTAATCTCTCGGTAAAAACTAAATGTCTGGCAGATCAGGGATATCAAGGAATTCAAAAAATACATAAAATGAGTCATATTCCTCATAAAAAACCTCCCAAGAGTAAATTATCACCTCTCCAAAAAGAAGAGAATCGTCAGCTAGCTTCACAAAGAATTGTGATTGAACATGTCTATCGGCATATCAAAATATTTAAAATATTTTCAGAGCGATATCGTAACAGAAGAAAAAGATTTGGTTTGCGCTTTAATTTAATTGCTGCTATATACAACTACGAACTTTGTTTGTTGGCGAAGCCTGTCCGAAGGACAAAGAAAAAATTTAGCGATCGCTACTTTTGCAAGAGGTCTCATCTAGAATGAAATAGCCCTGGCATCTTGCCAGTGATATTATTATTAATTGTAGAACTGGCATCTTGCCAGTGACCAATATTATTAGTTGATTGAGCTTGACACAGGCAAGCTATGCCCGCAACAGGCTAGAAGCCTGTTCCACAAGAATAAAAAAAACAGGGTAAAGGGCAAAAGGGCAAAAGGGTCAAGGGCTAAAGAGTCCACGCACACCCACACACCACACGAAAACCAAAAGTGTAGACGTTGTGCCAGAGGGCCGGAACATAGATGAAGCGAGACCCAGAACGGCAGCTTCCAGGAACGTTGCCCCAACAACCGCCCCGCAACAGCCGCCAATTATTATCATTGTCATTATCATTTTTAGACTCATCTTCCCAGGCACTGCCATCTGTCGGCGCACCTTCATAGTTTGAGTGCCAATGGTCTGCACACCACTCCCACACATTCCCATGCATATCGTAGAGTCCAAACTCATTGGCTACCCCAAAACTCCCCACTGGGGTTGTTTCCTGGGCATATTTGCCTTTGGAACCAGAGCCATAAGTATAGTTGCCATGATAGTTAGCTAGGTCCGTTGTAATTGTCTCACCAAAATGAAACGGAGTCGTTGTACCTGCTCGACAAGCATACTCCCACTCGGCTTCACTGGGCAAGCGATACTGGCGTTTCGTATACTGGGAAAGTCGCTCACAAAATTCCACCGCATCATACCAAGAGACTCTTTCTACAGGTCGGTTTTCCCCTTTAAAATAGGATGGATTGGGTTTAAGTTCTGTGTTGACTTGGGGTAGGGCTGCCACCGCTTGCCATTGAGCTTGGGTGACTGGGTATTTGCCCATCAAGAAGGATTTAACCGTGACTTGATGCTGGGGACTTTCTTCCTCTCTATGCCCCTGTTCGGTTTCTGGGGAACCCATCATAAAGCTCCCTTCAGGAATGGCAACCATCTCTAACTCAACTCCATTCCCTAAGTCTTCGGTAAAACCATAAGCTTGTTGCTGATGACGGTTGATTATTAGTTCTGGTTTTCTTCTGAACCAGCCTGTTGGTTTCAACTCAATAGTTGTCACTTCAAACTCAAAAGGTTCTAGCTCAATCTCTGTCCCTGCTCCCAGCCCAATGGTTACCACCTCAAATTCAAAGGTTTCCATGGCTGGAAAACCTTCAAGCTGAGTGACTGGATTAAGGCTAAGGTTTACCCCATGAACACCATAGGATTGACTAGCATCAGGGGGAATTTTACCTTTGAGCCACATTCCCAGGGATTCAGCAAATTTCATTAAGGAGTCATATTGACTCAACTGGGGTCTAAATTCTTGAATTAGACGCTGTAATCGGGCTAATTCTGCCTGTCCATTTTTTCCTCGGTTAACCAATCCTTGTAGGGCTGTGGCAATCTCTTCTTCTGCTTGAGTGCGATGTTGATCTAAATACACCATGGCTGCCCATTGTTGTGCCTGGAATTCTCCCTGTCGGCTAGGGGGATGGGTTCCCATTAAATAAGTCACGTAATCCATCAGCAATTGGGCTACCGATTTGAGGCGATTTCTGCCAAATTTGTGTTGAAATTCTGATGTTTCAAATTGTGCCAATAAATGAGACCGTATCGCCGGAGTCATGGCATATAATTCATAACCAACTGGACGGCATAACTCCGATAACAGTAAATCCGCTTCTGCTATCCAAGGCACTTCCTGGTTCAGTAAAAATTGCACTCGGATATAATTCACCAATTCCGGAGTCAAAACCAAGGGCAAGGCACAATGACAAGCTAGATAGCCATAGTTGGGCTCAAACCTGGCCACAAACCGTTCAATTTGTTGTTTGGCTAATTCTCCCGTTAATTGGTCAGATGAGGAAGTTGTCATAGATCTTAACGAATCTGTGCGATCGCTTGATTTAACCCATGAGTATCGAGGGGGTACATTGGTACTAAATGAGCGATAAATTGGGCAGTGCTTCCCTGCCAGCGTTCAGAGGGAACGGGATTCAACCAGGCAATTAACTTGGTATGCTGTTTAATGTGCCACAAAACTTCAGCAGTTGCTGAAAATCTTTCCGAACGGCGATCGCCACGAGCTGCTCCCCCATCGCTGACAATTAAAACACTGGTATCCCCATCGGACTCTGCCAAAATTGACTCAAACTTTACCTTTTCGGTTAGATAAGGGTCGTTATAAACATACTCTGGTGGAACGTTGTGGAAATAGCCCACCCGCACCCGTTCGATATTACTGTCGTGTTGGGCGGTTTCCACTAAATCTCGGGTAAAGCGGTGAAAGGGAGTCATAGAGCCTTCGTGATCCAGCAACAAGAGCAAATCAGCGTGATTTTGCTCCCTTCGGCTGTATTTGGGCTTTAAAAAAAATCCCTGTTGGCAGACCTTGGCAATTGTCCCTTCCACATCTAGAACATCTTCTCTACCATCTGCCACCATCCGCCGTAAATAACGCCAGCTATAAACCATATACCTGCGAGAAATGGGATAATACCCTTGGAAATCCCTGTCTTCTGTCTGTTCCAATAAATTGATTGATGATTTGACCGGCAGTAAGGATAATTCAGGAACTGGAGTCGGAGAGTCTACCCTTGAGGTAACTTGTTCCTCAGAGGATACAGCAGGAGGATTCTTAGGGGAGGACGATGATTCGGGTGATTCTGATGGAAATTCCCTTGGTTTTGCTGGCTCTTGGCTCTCTTCTGCGCTAATGGAACGAAAAATGACTTCTAAATGGTCTTGTTGGGCTAGGGAATGACACCAAAGCGTCCGCAAAAGTTTTTTGAGAGCATTGGCATCCTGCACTCCCCAGCCGCCCTCCATAGCTTGTAAGGCAGCTAAATATTCATTAATTCCCAAAGCAAACCCATCCCGGCGCAAGCGGTAAAAGAGGCGAGTTAAGAGAGGGCGGGGATTAAAGTTACTCATAGCAATTTCATAAGACAGTGTAACACGTAGAAGATCCCCCTAAATCCCCCTTAAAAAGGGGGACTTTAACTCCAGTTCCCCCCTTTTTCAAGGGGCAACACCGAGGAGATCCCCCTAAATCCCCCTTAACAAGGGGGACTTTCACTCTTTTTCAAGGGGCAACACCGAGGAGATCCCCCTAAATCCCCCTTAACAAGGGGGACTTTCACTCCAGTTCCCCCCTTAACAAGGGGGGCTAGGGGGATCCCCCTAAATCCCCCTTAACAAGGGGGACTTTCACTCCAGTTCCCCCCTTAACAAGGGGGGCTAGGGGGGATCCCCCTAAATCCCCCTTAACAAGGGGGACTTTCACTCCAGTTCCCCCCTTTTTCAAGGGGGGCTAGGGGGGATCCCCCTAAATCCCCCTTAACAAGGGGGACTTTCACTCTTTTTCAAGGGGGACTTTCACTCCAGTTCCCCCCTTTTTCAAGGGGGGCTAGGGGGGATCCCCCTAAATCCCCCTTAACAAGGGGGACTTTCACTCTTTTTCAAGGGGGACTTTCACTCCAGTTCCCCCCTTTTTCAAGGGGGGCTAGGGGGGATCCCCCTAAATCCCCCTTAACAAGGGGGACTTTCACTCTTTTTCAAGGGGGACTTTCACTCCAGTTCCCCCCTTTTTCAAGGGGGGCTAGGGGGGATCTCCCTAAATCCCCCTTAACAAGGGGGACTTTCACTCTTTTTCAAGGGGGACTTTCACTCCAGTTCCCCCCTTAACAAGGGGGACTTTCACTCCAGTTCCCCCCTTTTTCAAGGGGGGCTAGGGGGGATCCCCCTAAATCCCCCTTAACAAGGGGGACTTTCACTCTTTTTCAAGGGGGACTTTAAGTCCAGTTCCCCCCTTTTTCAAGGGGGGCTAGGGGGGATCTGATCTGTAGCCTCATTAAAGGAAATTGGTATCATGAACCTGCATAATTAGGATTTTGCCAATCTTGCCGCAATTTAAATACTAAATCTCGATAGGGAATTGTATTGTCTTGCTGCAGTTCACTCACAGGATAGGGTTCCGATTTAAAGTGATGTAAGGCAGCCAGCCAATCCAGAAACTCACTGGTTCCCGGAAGTTTAAATAGACTTTTATCCTGTCGTATCTCTAAAAATTTAGCGACCGCAGTCTTCACTAAATCGGATTTAGGCATTGCCATTGTCTCTGGTTTCTGTTTCTGTTGATAGTGAACCTCGACAATTTTCTCTAACTCTTCCGGTTGACTAGGGAATTGCACATAGTGATATAAACAGCGACGTAAGAAGGGAGAGGGGAGACTGCCTTTTTCTTTGTTACTGGTAATAATGATAATTGGTAATTGCTCTTGATTCGCCTCAATGGTTTCTCCGGTTTCTCGAATAAAAAATTTCCAAGGTTTATCCAATATCGACAGTAAATCATTGGGAAAATCCACATCAGCCTTGTCAATTTCATCAATAAGCAACACTGCGGGATAGTCGTGGGATTGAAACGCTTTTCCCAGGGGACCTAGTTCACGGTAATGGTTTGGTACTTTAGGATTTCTCGGTTGTCCAGTGTTCGGATTAATTGACGGGGTTAAGTCTTTGGTTTGGACATCATGCAACCGCAAAATCGCATCGTATTCATATAATCCTTCTTGGACTTTGGTGGTTGAACGAATATCCCAGCGATAAAAGGGCAACCCTAATTCATAAGCCACTGCCACTGCTAATCGGGTTTTACCACATCCCGATTCTCCTTCAATTAACAGGGGTCTTTTCATAAAAATTGCCAAATTCACAGCTTCAATTAATTCGCTGTCGGCAATATAGGGTTCTAATTCTGTGGGAGACTCTGGATGACATTGTTTAGGTCGATGTTTTGGATTGCCCTGGAAGATGTATTTAGGGGGATTCATCAACTATTCCTTGACTAATTTAGATAAATATTGTTCTAACTTTGAGCAAACTGTACTAGGAATACCGCGATTAGATAATTTATAAATTTTCTTGGCTATTTCTTGGCTTTTTAATTTACGTAATCCATAGACTTGTTGCAGCCAATCATCAATATCACTTTCTTTCCATTTACTCAAAGACAATTTGATAATTTTTAAACTATCAAAATCGTTGTAACTACAACAATAACTAAGCTTTTGATAAGATTTAGTTATTGTTGAACTTAGAGAACAAAACAATAAAAAATTTACCCAACAATAATCTTTAGAAATTTCTTGGTAATGTTTTTGTTTCAAAAGATTCCAAAAAGAATCAATAAACCAAGATAAAAGTCTATCATCATTTTCTGTAATAGAATCCCAGTTGCTAAAATCCAAAAAAACAACACTTCCTCCCTGTACACTGTCACCGATCTTTTTAATAATGTTCTGGATGTATTGTTGGTCATTGGGATGAGCTTCAATTGGCTTAAAATAATCCGCGATCGCATTTAGCAAACTTCGCTCATCAGAAATATCAGGTCTTAACAAGGGATCTATGGGACAATACTTAAGTTTACCATAACTTTTACGACTAAGATTGTATTTAATTTCTGCAACACATAAATCTCCTCGCATTGAGGAGGTATCTTGCAGTAAAAATAAAGCCAAACCTCCTTGTTTACCCAAACAATTTTCAATAATAAAATTGACTATTTTTTTTTGTTTACGGAAGTTAATCTTAGATAAGTTTTGAGCAATAGTAGGTTTTCGATTGGAACTAACGGAGGAATCGCTCTTAGTTTTTAATAAATCGAGTTCATTATCGACTTTGTCAAGCTTCTTAAAGTATTCTTCAGATTGCCTTTGTAAATCACTATACTTAGGTAAATCTGACATAGAGTAACTCATTTGGTTACTGATTTTTTCAATATGTTCATTAATTAATCGTTTTTGTTGTTCTAGAAAGGCTTGTCTACGAATTTGAGTATTACTTGTCATCTTTCGATTCACATCATCATCTAAAAACCAGAAAGTTCTCGTTTAATTTTTTCGATCTTATCGAAATAAATATTCGCTCGTTTTTCCAAATCTAGATAATTAGCTAAATTGGACTCAAAACCCATTTGCTTTCTCACCTCTTCGACTCTTTCCTCCCACTCTCTCTTTTGTTTTTCAAGAAACCTTATCCTAAATGGTGACAAACGTGGCTTAACTCGCTTTTCTATTTCCTGAGTTCGGATAACAATTGACTCCAACTGTGACCAAGCTTTGACTAAAATTTGTGCAGGAATCATAAAGGCAACTTTTGCCGTTTGTCGCTTGGTATCTGCAGCAACTACCATCCCCACCACTCCCTGCAATTTTTCATCCCAAACCGGAGAACCACTAAATCCTGGTTCAATCCTGTATCCAGTTACCTTAGGATCTTCCAGTTGAATCCATTGTTTAGCATTTTGCTCCGACAATACCCCAGTTGCCCAACCCCCATTAGGAACTCCTGCCGGACAACCAAATACTTGAAATGGATTATTTGCAAGATTTTCTGATAACAGCAGGCGAGTCGCGTTAGCAGAAGCAGGAAGGTGATCAAGTTTCAAAACTGCAATATCTTCTATGGCTTCCTCAGAATCTTCTAAAGGAGATTCAGGATGCCAGCAAACCACCCTGGCCGAAAATTTAGTCCCATTAAGTAAAGGAAAATCAACGTTTATTTCTCCTTCAGGTGAGCTCTGTGTCCTGCTATCAATTAACAATGCCTCTGCCACGACATGAGCACAGGTTAACGCATAGTGTTCGGATACCAGAAAGCCAATACCAACTACTTGGTCTTGATAAAAGAGCCTAATAATTGAACTCTTATGGACATTAAAATCCATTTATTTAATTCATCCTCTACTTGCTCTGATTCTTATTACTCCATTTTAAGGTAATTTCATAGCTCACTTCGCCACCCACAGAGGCAAAGACGGCTCCCGCATCTGCCGTCAATTTCAAACCAAATTTTACCTCCACTTCATCAGCAGGTTGGTTGAGGTCACGCAATTTGGTGATCACCGCAGAAGCCACCGGTTTGATTTGATCTAGAGCTTCTTCAAAGGTCTGCCGTGCCTTGAGGACTTTTTTTCCCGATCCCAGGGAGACTCGCTCAATACCACGGCTTTCTGGTTCTTCCACTTCTACCAGAAATGTAGTTCCATCCGCTAGAGAAAATTGCGCTAATTTTTTTTCTTCCATTGTTTGTGTCTTTTTACTCCCATTCACCAATTCCAGACAGGGTGAATCTTATTTTAGCTGTTTGAGCCGTGGCTGGAATAGGCATCTTAGTAGAACTGGCATCTTGCCAGTTTCATTTCCCACCCTGTGGAACTGGCATCTTGCCAGTTTCATGTCCCACCCTACACAAGTCCCATTCACAAATGCCAGACATTGTTGCTCAGCTAGTTATAGCCGTGATCACCCACGCTACGATCGCAAGACTAATTCCAACCGCAACTACCAACACTACAGCCAACCCTGCCAACAGTAAGATAAGAAACAACCAATCGGATTTTTGTGGTGTTGATGATGATACATTTAGTTCTTTCTCTAACAGCTCGACATTTTTGACATTTGCCTTCCAGGCCGCATCCACCAGATCCCCTAACACCGGTACAGACCCAGTAACTGTCTCAAGAAGGATATTCAGCACCATCTCCACCAAGGTAGATCGAGACACTCCCAGTCGTGCTGCTTCTACGACAATGTATGATGAAATGATAGTTCCCACAAAATCACCACCCCCTGGTAACAGACCGATGATGGGATCTAAACCAATCCGATAACGTGTTCCTGGGATAGGAATAGCATTGTCCAGTAGGTAGCTTACCCGACGTACACGCCTTAAGGTCGATGTTTTGCGATCATTCCTCATCTTTCCGCCTCCCTGGAGACCCCCGCTATACCTGAAAGGTTAGCAAAAGGACGTGGCATATAAACACCTGGGGAAACCCCAGGTGACAGGCACTCAGGAAAGGGAGGACAGGGTATTAATTTGATATGAATATCCATCCTTTTTGTGAATTGGTGTACAGTACTTGTAACTGATTCCTTGAATCAATCCGTTGGCAGTCGAAATGTTAAACGAGCCAGTTTTACGAGTGGCGACACGTCCAACATAAGTTCCGATCTTTTTGCCTTTAGTAACAATTGCTTTGACAATATCTCCGGTCTGGAAACCTTTGTGGATCTTAGTTCTTGAACAATAACGCTTCGGAAACCCAAATTTATCTGTTCGACAGATTTGGCGAGTTCCATGACCTTTGGCCATAATTAATAAAAATTGGCAATTTTCGACATAAATGGCTTCAACCTTCCCCACACAAGCGGCATCAAGCCAATGTGTTTTAACTAGGTTAAACCGACGTCGATTATATTTAGTCTGGCCTCCCGAACCCGTTTCTACTGGCAATCCAGTAGACTTGAGTTCTTTGTACAGCTTCCAGCGAGTCGAATTGACCGCAGCGGTATCAGCTAATGATCGTTTAGATTGAGACAGGACTCGCTTCAATACATCAGGCTTCCTTGATAAGAATTGTTTGATATCCTGGTTTCCTTTGGCTTGGTTACAATCGTGACAAGCTATTGCCAGGTTACTAACCCTATCGGAACCACCATTAGATCTTGGTTTAATATGTTCGACTTCTAGCCTGGTATCTGTTGCACCACAGTAGGCGCATTTACGGTTCCATTTTTCAAGCAAGTACTCTCGAATTTCGTAGCCGTACAAAGTGCCTTGTTGATACTCAGTACCGGAGATTTCTGGGTTTTCCATTTTTTGAGTGTCGAACCGTACCAATTCTTGAGAAATACCCGTCATGGGACAAAACCGAATTAGCTTTTTAACCCAAGTCAGGATATTATGAACTCTAGACATTAAACTGGGTGCTAGCCACTCCAAAGGACGTTTCCGATTAAGAAAACGAGGTTTTCTATAGCGAGTTTTGCGGTTACGGCGAGAACGTCTTAATTGCCGTCTTGAGGTTAAAGCGTCTCGAATTTTAAATCCACGATGCATTATTTCAGCACCCCAGATAACAGTGTTGTCTTGTAGAATTGCTAAGCCTGTTGTTTTTGCGCCTGGGTCAATTTTTAACTGGTGATTATGAGTCGTACAGTTTCCTACCTCCAAATCTTTTAGGATAATTGTAAATGGATACCTTCTAAACACTTTGGCTCTACCTTGCTTGAGCAATAGTCTGGCTCTAGCCGGACGGCAAGGGTCTAATGGTTTAAAGTCTTTGTCAAGTACAAATACACGCATAATTGTGTTTTCTCCTATTGCTAGGGTGAGTTCGCTTAGCCAATGTTTTTTGAGTTTGTCTTGTTAATAGCACTGTCTTAACCCGTTTATGACTGTTTAACTATTAACCACAGAGCAGAAGACTAGCGACGCATCTAAAGGTGTGATAGCTCAAAAAACGTAGACTCAATAGTCTTAGGCTGGTCACGTCATGGACTTTTTCAAGCCCCCGTTATAGCCGTTAGGCGTGGGCGGTGGGTTCGTGACGGGCTTAAATAGGTTGTTTGGTTGAAGGTTGAAGGCAGAATGTAGAATGTAGAAGGCAGAAGGCAGAAGGCAGAATGGTGAGTTCTAAATTCTCAATTCTAAATTCTCAATTCTAAATTCTCAATTCTCAAAAGTGTTTCAGCTAATGTGATTATTTTTTGGCCTTAGCTAATTTTATTCTTGGTCTAGGTCTGCGATGGGATGCTTGCATTGCTTCTCCTACTATCACATTCAACTGATCCCCTAATAACAGTAGCAGAGAAGTCATGTAAAGCCAAAGCTGTAAGATAATCACGGCTGTTACGGTACCATAGACTTTGTTGTAATTGCTGAAATTGGCAGTAACGTAGTGCCGAAACAAGCCTGAAGCCACTGCCCAGGAAATGGCTGCTAAAACTGCTCCTGGCAATATCGGTGTTCCGATCTGCCAACGACTTGGTCCGTAGCGATAGATAAAGGCAAAGGATGCTGCCACCATACTCAGGGCTACGGGCCAGGTCAACAGACTCCAGAGTGTCAACAAGATGGAAGCTCCACTCGTATCAACGACTGTTTTTAGCACCCAGTGACTGATAAATACCAAAAAAGATGCAATCACTAGCAGTATGATACTACCAATGGTTAAGCCTAGAGAAATCAACTTAGCTTTCCAAAACGGTCGTTGTTGCTCTCGGGGGATGTGGTGGATGTGATCAAGGGCATTCATCGCTGCACTCAGTGCCCCAGAAGATACCCAAATGGCTATGATAAAACTCAGGGAAAATAGACTGCTATTGGTGCTGAGGTGAATCTGCTCGGTAAATTCCTGAATTGGCTGCACCGCCTGAGCCGGACCTACTTCCTTCATCATTTTCAGAGCTTGATTCTGTGCCACTTCACTCAGCTCGGGAGGGTGGTGGTACCAGGTTAATTGTAAGGAATATTCAAACAAGCCAATCGCTGTCAGAATTGCTAAAATTGCTGGAAAAAGCGCTAACATGGCGTTATATGCCATTTCAGCAGATAGACCCATTAAGCGACGTTCCATCGCACGCTTGAAAGTCTTCCTGAGGGTTACCAGATTCAGGTAACCAAAGAAACGGAAGAAACGAAAAAAACGCTTAGATAGCATAGGTTCTGATGTGAGCAGGGGCTTGCTACAAATTAATTTGCCAATTTTACCCGTAGTTTGCCCATTACTAGTGTTCAGTAGTTCAATTGACACACTTTAATATTTTATTGACAGTTTACCGTTAACCCGACCCCCTCAACCATAATTAAATTTGATTAAATTTGATTAGTGCTATAGCCGATGGAGTAGTTGTTGATGAGCAACAATGGGTCGCTTACCGAATGGTTAGCCCAAATCAAGGAACTGAAGCAGCAGCTGGCCGATAGCATTAAAGAGTGCCAGGCTGCGGATAAAAGTGCAGCTCATTGGCGTCAGTTATATAATACTGAAGCTCAGCAACGCCGTATCGAAAGCCAACTTGCTCAAGAGCAAATCGAAACTCTCAAGGCTCAACTGCAACAATTACAACAAGACGGATTTCAACTCAAATCAGATCAACTGGAGACGGTTTCGAGTATTGAGCAGAATGTGGAACAACTGCAAACGGTTGAGGAATTAAGGGCAACCCTTAAGTCAGTCATGGCAGAACGCGATCGCTTAATCGATGCCTTAAAGACTGAGCAAGCCAACCATGCTCAAACCCGGGAAAACTTAACGGTTGTGATTAGTGATACTGTTGAGCAACTGGCTAAGGAAAGAAAGAGTAAACCGTCCCAGGTAGAGGAGGTTACCGTCAGCGAGTATTCCCCATCTCCCGATCTTCCCAGCTTCGACAATGAAGATAGTTGGTAAGTATATGCGCTACTTGAGGTGCTACTTGAGGTGCGGTCAGCGGTCAGCGGTCAGCTTCGTGACTTCACTCAGATCAAAAAATGGTTACCTCTTTCATTCACAAACTGATAGCTGATAGCTGATAGCTGATAGCTGATAGCTGATAGCTGATAGCTGATAGCTGATAGCTGATAGCTGATAGCTGATAGCTGATAGCTGATAGCTGATAGCTGATAGCTGATAGCTGATAGCTGA
>NZ_JAAHHC010000045.1:0-47420 GCF_010672265.1 Moorena sp. SIO3A2 | reverse complement strand
GGGGTGGTCGGCTGAGGGAGTGGGGGGTCGGGAGGAGGGAATCGGGAATCGGGATTCGGGAGTCGGGAGTCGGGAGTCGGGAGTCGGGAGTCGGGAGTCGGGAGTCGGGAGTCGGGAGTCGGGAGTCGGGAGTCGGGAGTCGGGAGTCGGGAGTCGGGAGTCGGGAGTCGGGAGTCGGGAGTCGGGAAGAGAGAATAGTCTTTAATCCTCAGGTGGGCAGTGCCTAGCAACCTACATTGCCAGCTTGGTGAATCTGTCTGCGACCCTGCCCACCCTACAGGAACTTAATCCTCAGGTGGGCAGTGCCTGTGTTATGGAAGTTCTCAATTCGGTCAGGTACTTTAGTCCTGGGTTTTAAGGAGTAGGGAGCAGGGAGTAGGGAGTAGGGGTAAGAATGTGGAGAGTGGGGGGAGTGGTAAAAAATCCTGTGTACCTCATGATTATGAGAATTGCTATATATTAAGTTGAGTTAATATAGCACTACGCATTAAGGTGTTTGACATTGTCTTGATGCAGTCGCTCATGGGGGAAACCCCCAAGACCGTAATGGTGCGTTTTCCGTTGGCGAATTAAATTCGCCACGGGTCGCACCTCTGCATCGCTCCTAAACTCTGAAACTCAGTCATAGCTTACTTCTGACTTCTGACTTCTGACTTCTTACTTGCGCGTAGCGCTATAACTTCGTTTATGACCGCTTGTTTGTTGTAATTTTTTATTAAATGAAGTGTGGATTAAACTACCGATAGGATGTAAGCATTCAGCTATCAGCGTGTCGCGTATCAGCTATCAGCTAATGGGCTACTTGAGGTGCTTTTGAATAAAACAAGTAAGCATTGGTTTAATCTCTGTTACATCACCTGAAGGTTCCATAGCCTGAGCTTTTAGCTGACGGCTGACGGCTGACGGCTGACGGCTGCATGCTTACGATAGGATAACGTTTATGGTCACACTATAGGGTTTTCATTCCCTATTTCGTGAGCGCTGCCCTATAACCCGTCGCCGAGTCTGAAACCACATAGAAATACCTGTAATTGCTAAGGTTAATAAACCAAAGGCATTGAGAAACGGATAAATCATTTGTAAGTTAATGGCACCAAATTTTCCTTTGTGCAGATCCAAAAGCCAAATAAATTCACTACTTTTATCAGTAAGAGCTGCCACCTGAAACAAGGAACCGGTAATCACAGTCAACAACACTGGCAATACCATAATTGGGGCAAACCAAGCGTGTAATTGACGTAAACGAAATCTATTAATAGCCATAGTAATATATATAGCAATTTTCAGGACGATTGAAGTATAAATATCTGGGTTTTAGGGAGCAGGGAGCAGGGAGCAGGTAATAGGCAAGAGGCAAGAGGCAAGAGGCAAGAGGCAAGAGGCAATAGGTAATAGGTAATAGGTAATAGGTAATAGGCAAGAGGCAATAGGCATGGGGTGCATCTCATATTTGTAAAAAAGTTGCGTAGGGTGCGTTAGGGGGGCCTCATTTTCCGCCTCGTAGCCAGGGTTTGGATAGCTCGCCCCGTAACGCACCACCGTGTCAAACAGCAAAAATGAGATGCACCCTAGGCATGCTAGCAATAGGCAAAAAATAATGTGTACATCATAGCTATGATAAACGCTATATAATAGTAATCTAATAGTAATATAAATTCTATAGGGTACCTAAATGAATTGTGATAATTTTTGATTACCGACTCCCGACTCCCGACTCCCGACTCCCGACTCCCGACTCCCGACTCCCGACTCCCGACTCCCGACTCCCGACTCCCTTTACTCTAGTAATATAATTAGAATAATGGTTGCCAAGTTTTGCCGCTATCTTTGGATTGTAATATCCCATTCTGATCATTAGCAGCGTATAAAAATTCGGGATTAGACGGGGCGATCGCCATATACAAAAATAAGTCTCCTGTTTCTGAGCTTATGGCTTCCCAATTCTTACCCCCATCGGTACTTTTAAAGAATCCTCCGGAGTCTTCGGAAAGAATGTGAAATCCATAAATTACTGTCTTTTCTGCTTCGGATTTCAGAGCCAAACTAGCAACAAGGGACTCTTGAGAATTAGGGACTAAAATCCAGCTTTTTCCACCATCCCTAGTCTCAAATAATCCCAGAGTTGTAGCGGCAAACAGGTGCTCAGGATTGCGCGGGTCAACTACTAAGTTATGGGGATTATCCTCCAGTCCCTGCGCTGGTAATTGATTCCAGGTTTTGCCACCATCTTTTGAAACCAACAAGCCTTGTTTTCCAGAAACCGCCCATCCATAAATTACCTTGGGATTAGCTGGTGCGATCGCTAAAGTCAGAAAGTCTACCCCGAGCAGGGATTGGAGCTGCCAATGTTGCCCTTGATTGTAGCTAGTCAGAAAACCGAGCTTGCCTCCTGATGGTGGATGTAAGCTAGCATAAAAGCGTCCGCTATCCTTAGGATGAGCCACAAAGCTGGTGAAATTAGAACGAGTTTCCCCAACTTGCAGCCATTTCCCTGCTTCAGAACGCTGCAATAAGCCATGATGGGTGGCTACATAGAGGATTTCCGGATTCTCTGGACTAACAGCCATAGCGTGAATATTAGTCTTCTGCCACCAGTTCTCAGGAGCATCACTAAGAATAACGTTGTTATTAGTGACATTATTGGTCACTCCTGTTATGGTTGACTGAGTGATATTGGTTTTAATTGTGGTGGTTTGACAACCCATCACCGTAATAGCAACAATACTGTAAATAAACCAATTTTTAACCATATCGTTTATCTCTACATTCATCTCTACATCAATTGCTTGATTGAAACCAGCACAAGCGACTCTACTACCAGTAATCCAAAGATGAGTTCTCCCCATCCAAGGAGTGGACTGGTAATTTCAATTCTGGTAGTTAACGTTTTACTATCCACTGTTGCTGCTTCGGAAACTGTAGCGGTTGCCACAGGATGAGTTATTGGTACTGATACCGATTCTAGATCAAGCTGGTTTGATGGTGATGGCGTAGTTGCTACTTCTGGGGTTTGTTGAGGTATGTTTGTTTGTGAAAATGTCCGGTGTGGGCAAGCAAAGGTTCTTTAATGTATTATATGTCTGGTGTATAACTCCATTATTTGGGAGTTGTCGCTCAGGAGTGGCGAGCTACAATATCTTAAAATATTAGTTAGACATTCGTTGTCTTTTTGTATCCCTTAGGATACAAGCCATGATCGAAATCCGGCAGACCGAAGCTTATTCCAAGTGGTTCAGTGGCTTGCGCGATCGACAAGCAAGGGCAAGTATTGATATTCGTATTCGTCGTTTGTCGATGGGCAACCCCGGTGATGTGAAACCAGTGGGAAGAGGAGTTTCGGAACTGCGTATTAACTATGGACCTGGCTAGAGAGTGTATTTCGTGCAGCGCGGGAGTACCTTGATAATCCTCCTTGCAGGTGGTGACAAGCGCACCCAAGACCGGGATATCAAGACAGCCCTAGATCTAGCACAAAAGGTATAGGAGATCGTGATGACCAACATCAAAACCCATCCCTGGGATGTGGCAGAACATCTGAAAACCAAAGAAGATATGGCTGCCTATCTTGAAGCTGCTCTTGAAGATGGGGATCCTGCCTTGGTAGTGGCTGCTCTACGGGATATTACTCGTTCCAAAGCAATGACACAAATTTCTCGCGAAACGGATCTCGGACATGAGAGTCTTGATCAGGCGTTGTCGATGAAAGGTAATCCAGAGTTAGCCACTTTTCTCAAGGTAATACAGGCACTTGGTCTACGGTTGCGGGCTACTCCGATATGAAGTATTGGGTAGCTCGATCATTGTGATCTCGTAGTGGACTGATTACTTTTTTGCTATTTACTTGTAAGTTAGTCAGCCCCCCGCATGGTTTTTAACGGGGTGCTGAATCTATTTAGAATACTATAGAGTTTCTCATCTTAATAAGATACAGACACATATTTTTGCCATGTTCTGTGTTCCATAAAATCTCAAACTTATGTACTTGAGCTATTTAAGAAATGCTATATATCCTTTATTAGTTACTCGCTTTACCTTCAGAACTCCTCCTAACAATCCTGCTGCCAAAATACCCACAATAGAAGCAGGCTCAGGAACAGAAGCGGGTTCAGAAATGGATGCGAAAACGCCACTAGCACTGTATGGGAGATTATCAAAACTAGGATCGAGAGAGACTAAAACATTCGGACTAAGATCTTGAATCGCTTTGGTCTGTCCTTGTGTTGTTCCTGGATCTGACTGTGTATCAACTTCAATATGCAAAGGTGTTTCAGGGGAGAAATTGGGTTCACTTAGATTTAATGCCGCAACTAAATCCCAAACGGGATTAGGGTCATTATCACTTTGGATAACAGTTAGGGCAAAGTCTAATAACTCGGCAGCAATTAAGCTCTCAGGTGTTCCAGTTTCTATCCATGCCGCTTGATCTTCACGAGTGAATTCGATTTGGTTTGTTGCATCCAGGGGAGTTAATTCAATTTTCAAGCCATTGTTTCCCGCCTCAAACACTTCTTGAGCAGCTACTGGGTCAATCCAGATGTTAAATTCAGCCACTGTATTGGTTGAAAAAGGCGGATCAGGCAGCACAGGTAGATTTCCGGGCACAAACACTGCACCACCCATGATTTGGACAACAGAGATATTTTCAACAATAGTGGGGTCAAGGCGAAGTGCTTCTGCAATATTAGTGAGTGGACCCGTTGCCAGGATAGCCACAGGAGAAGGTGAATCCTTAACGGTTTCTACAATTAATTCCGCTGCATTCCTTCTTTCAACAGATGGAGCACTATCGGGCAAGGTGACAAAGGGTGACCAAAAGGTATCCGAAGCATCTCGGATGAATGAAGGAAACTCGTTGTTTCCTGCAAGTGGATCAGGTCTGCCGATTCCCACAGGGATGCCTGTGATATTGAGTCGCCCTAGCATCCCCTCGACATTATCGACAAAGATGTTGGGGCGAGCAATCCCTTGGGAAAGAGTGAGTGCTTTAACGTCAAATTGAGGATTGCCTAGCATGTAAGCCCAAGCAGTCATTCCATCCTGGCTGCCATCATCATCAAGAATAACGGCAGTTTTTTGTGTCACCGAGGCAGCAAAGGCGGCCTGGTTAGGAAGACTGAGATTAAGCGCGATCGCTCCTGATAAAGCAGTTGTCACTGCTGCAAAGCTAAGAAAACAGGGATTGCTTTTCATGTGCTTATGTTATGGTGAATAATTACGAACTAGAAGTCTATGAGAAATCCATCCATTTCATGGAATAACTGCTGCTAACAGTAACAGTAAAGATGCGCCCAAGACATTCTACCATTAGCAATATCCCCATAAGTTAAACCTTTCTTAGTCAGGACTTACGCTACAAATTTATCTTTAGGGTCTCCCTAAAGACCCTACTACTGGGACTTGATATTAGGGTTTCCTCGATGAGTGGATCAGGCAAGAGATAATAAGTCTTGACCCTGCAGCTTGCTTATTTCCATGGAAACCACCACTCAAGATATGCGTTCGCTTCCATTGCCCCCTGGTAATGTCTGTTTACCCATTATCGGTGAGACCATCAGCTTTTTAACGGATCGAAATTTCCACAAAAAGCGGTTAGACAAGTATGGGCGCATCTACAAAACCCACATTTTTGGTAGTCCTGCGGTGACGATGACTACTGCAGAAGCGAATCAATTTCTGTTTACTAACGAAAATAAGTATGTTGCTGCTAGCTGGCCCAAAAGCACAGCAACCTTACTTGGAGCGGCCTCACTGACTAACCAAAATGGAGAATTCTACCAGAAGCGCCGCAAGTTAATGTCCCAGGCGTTTCAACCGAGAGCATTAGCTAGTTATATTCCCACCATGGCCAACATTACTAGCAACTATCTTGAGAAATGGGAAGAGATGGGAACCTTAACCTGGTATCCTGAACTGCGGGACTATACCTTTGATATCGCTAGTACCTTGCTGATGGGAACTGATGCAGGTTCCCAAACCGCTTTGGCTCAAGTATTTAAGAACTTTTGTGAGGGATTGTTCACTATCCCAATTTCTCTACCTTGGACAAGGTTTGCTAAAGCATTGCGTGCTCGTCAAGGATTGCTGACCCATATTGAAACCATTGTGCGACAGCGACAGCAACAGAAAAATTCCGGACAGGACGCCTTAGGATTATTGTTACAAGCCCGGGATGACGAGGGGAATTCCTTGAGTTTAGATGACATCCAAGACCAAGTAATTCTGTTGTTGTTTGCAGGCCACGAAACCTTAACCTCTGCGATCGCATCCTTTTGTCTGCTGACAGCGCAGCATCCAGATGTTCTTGCCCATCTCCGTGCTGAACAACAGCAGTTTTCTGGTTCAGAACCCCTAACCATGGAACATCTCAAGCAGATGACGTATCTAGAGCAAGTGCTCAAAGAAGTGCTGCGCATAATTCCGCCTGTTAGTGGTCTGTTTCGGAAGGTTATTCAGTCTTTTGAATTTAACGGTTACTTGATTCCTCAAGGTTGGACTATACTGTGCCAAATTACCGAAACCCACAAAGATGAGGAAATTTATCAATATCATCAACGCTTTGACCCAGATCGGTTTGGCCCAGAGAGGACAGAAGATAAACAAAAAATATTTGGATATATCCCCTTTGGTGGCGGTTTACGGGAATGTTTAGGCAGGGAGTTTGCCAAATTAGAAATGAGGATTTTCGCGGCTCAATTGCTCCGGGATTATGACTGGAAATTAGTGCCCGATCAAGATTTAGAAATGGTGGTGATTCCAACTCCCCATCCCCGGGATGGACTTAAGGTTAAGTTTAGCCGTAGAGTAAACTATTAACTATAGGATTTTTATTGGATAAGAAAATGTCGCCCTGTCTAAGCCATCCTAAGACACTGCTGTAGCTAAATGAACTTGTGTTAACATTTGATACAACTTATGAATCTACAGGTGCTGTTATTGACAGCTTAGATCGGTCTCCTATAGAATAACCCCGTGACTTGCTACGCTTAAACACAGGTGCAACCTTTACTGGCTCAGAACCCATAAATGATTTCTATGTAGTTTGGAGATATCTGTGTTTTGGCGTTAACAATCAACTATCTAAGGAGAAATCCAATGAACCTGAAAAAGTGGCTAACTACTGCAATATCTGTCCTGGTTGTGGTATTTCCCATTGTAATCACATTTTTGATGATCGCAGAGCCTGCACTAGCTCAGCGTAGCGATCGCAACCTCAAGCAAAACATTGCCGATGTTGATGTAGATCAGGTTTTGGCCTCTTTGCTCTGAATGTTGGCTTGGCTTTCAACTTTACCTAAAAATCTATCTAAGGAGAAATCCAATGAACCTGAAAAAGTGGCTAACTACTGCAATATCTGTCCTGGTTGTGGTATTTCCCATTGTCATCACATTTTTGATGATCGCAGAGCCTGCACTAGCTCGTACTCGTAGCGATCGCCACCTCAAGCAAAACATTGCCGATGTTGATGTAGATCAGGTTTTGGCCTCTTTGCTCTGAATGTTGGCTTGGCCGTAAACTTTAGGAAAGCGGAGATCTCGACAGGGGCTCTGCTTTCGTTTTGACCATAGATTTGTTCCAGAATGACCATTATGTTCTCAAATAAAACATGAGCATTGTTAACGACATCATGAAGCGTTTATCGCGGCGGGCAATTCCATTGTCGGCTGATCCGGAGTTTGTGGAAAATGTAGAGGCGACCAATCCTCAAGTGGTTTTGAAAAAATTAGCAGACATCCCCATCCAAACCTGGAACTATAAATCTGAGGATCCTGCAATCCGTCATATGGGGCCAATGGCACAGGATTTTTACGGAGCGTTCGGTCTTGGCAACACGGACAAGCACATATTTCATATGGACGCCATTGGTGTTTGTCTGGCTTCCATCAAGGGGCTAAATCAGCTGATTGAAGAGCAAAACCATCGCATTGCACAAAATCAGGAAAAGCTGGAGAAAAACGCCCGCTTGCTGGAAAAACTTGCCGATTTGGTGTCGGAGCAAAGTGAGGGAATAGACTAATGCTTGATACTGCTTATAAGAGATTGAATGTCGGTCACAAAGATGTGTCAATTGATGATAATGGCATCATAATGGCTGCGCTCCAAGCCCTCTATAAAAAATTTCTGGAACAGGAAAAAATTATAGCTCAACAGGAAGTATTACTACAGGAACAAGAGCAGGCAATCAGTCGGATCAAGTTGCCTGATCAGTTACGTTGAGAAGCTCGGATGGTGGGCAACCCTGCAGGTATTTCTGTATGGCTGTTTGATCAGAAGGAAGATGGTGTGATCAGTCCTGAATAATTTTATAATTTGCTCAAAACCTGGGGAGTTAGCGATGAAGAATTAGAGATTGCTTGCTCTAAGCTAAATCTGAAAGCAGGTAACACCTGTCTTATGGATCAGTTTAAAGACTTGCTTGAAAAATTTCACAAAAGTGATGACCCAGATTCTCCTGGTAATTATCTTTTCGGTTCTTTCTAAGTTCGATAATTTGATATTGTAGATCTCGTAGGGTGCGTTAGGCGAAGCCGTAACGCACCATCAATCATCTCAGGGCTGACTTTTTAGGTAAGTGCCATTCAGTCGATTTCTAAAACAAGGTTTCGATCGTCTAGAAATTCAACAGGTTCTTGATCTTTGCCATTTTCCCAGGTTAGTGAGAAAAACCAGATACCACTTTCACCAATACAAAAGCTAGCAGGGGTAAACTCCATTTGAGAGTCTAATGGTGGATTAGCTTGCTCAGAGGTATATTCCGCTGACCAGCTAAATGCTTCCCCTGTCCAGGTTAGCCCTTGGGCATGGAGTTGGTGGGCAAATATACGAACTTCATCCAGATTGGGAATGTAAATGGGAATAATCGGATTGTAGTTGTCGTCAATCTGGAGTTGAACTTTAGTTGCTATCACTTTTTTTCAGCTCCTTATACCAAACTTCTAAAATAAAGCTCTGATTTGCTTTTAAGATACGTTCAATTTCGTTAAGTTCATGTTGTTTGAACCCAACTGACTTAGCAAGTGCGATTGGTTCTAACCAAAATTTTGCCTCATGCTTATCCTTGTTGACATGAATATGAGGTGGTTCAGCTAGATCAGCCATATAGAACGAAAACTTATATCCTTTAACTCGCAAGACAACAGGCATAGCGCAATCATTGTGATCTTGTAGGGTGGGTTAGGCCAAGCCGTAACCCACCATTATTTATTATAAAAAATACACAACATTTATAATCTCCTCAATTCAGTGATCCCAAAACAGTAGCAGCCGATCACACGAACTGCCAACAATAGTAAGCCCATTAGGTTAGCTTCCGCCTTTGCTGATGTCCGACAGACTATCACTCAGGCATGGGAAAATTCTCAGATGCGCTAGTTCTAGTGAACTTGTGGTGGCAGGGTTGGGTTGTTGCGATCGCTTTCTGGATCAGTTGTTTGTGATCGGGGTGGGACGATCATTTGCTTGCGCGCGATTCGATCATAATCCCTGACTGAGCCAGGATTATGATTAAGGGAATATTAAGAAAAGATTAAATTATACGTCTGATTCCATAATTGCATTACACGTCTCAAGTATAATTCTCTTGTTGCTTCAATTCAATGATTATGATAAAACGTAAAAAATATAATGATTATGACTCTTGGTAGATAGGAGATCTGAATCATGTATTATGGGTCAGGTTTATAACTCCATTATTGAGGAGTTTTACATCAGGAGCAGTGACCTACACTATTAGTTATACTAGTGCTTCCTTCATCAAGGTTTTTGGTTGGGGTTGCGGGGTGATCGTTCTTCTCAGTTGCCAAACAGAGTGCGATAAATCTCACTGTTAGATTGGGGTGCATCACCTCATGATACATTGTTAAGCTGCTAAAATTGCCAAAATAAACAGCAAAATTTCCCTAACTACATCAATTCCAACTACAACTAGTATTATTGTTTTTTGAATACACCTATTTTTTGAATACACCTATAAGGTTGGGTTTCCTGCTTAAAACAAACCTACAGAGAAGGTCATTCGCACTGGTCTATCCCTGGAAATTTATCATTACTCTAGAAATATTAAAGCCTTATCTATTAGGATGGTTTAATATTTTTAAGGAAGCCCTAATTATAGCATTGTTAGTGTTAAGCTAACGCTCCTATAGTGATGCTATATTAATCAATTCAGGCAAAAACAAAGATTAACCTATGTCTTCCGCTAGACTATTGCAACGAGTATTAAATCCAAGAATGACAGAACATGGAGTCACTTGGTCTCATATTTGCAAATCAGGTTTAGAAAACCCTGATAGCAAAATTGGTATTTATGCGGGTGATGAAGAATCCTATTCTTTATTCTGGGATAAATTTAAGCCCATTGTCGTTGACTACCACTACAATAATTCCACTTCAGAGTATGGACAATTCAACTGTCAACATTTGCCCTCTTGTTTTCATACACCGCCTTTTGTTCATCTTCCTGATGTGCTCACAACCCGCATTCGCTTAGCCAGAAACTTAAAGGGATGGGCATTCCCATCCTCTATGACTCTTGAGCAGCGCATACAGGTTTGTATGCAGATTGAACATGTCTTAAAAAAAGTCCCTGGTATGTTCTTGAGGCTCAGTGATAACATACCACTGTCTCTACGTAAAAAACTCCAGGACTGTGGGTTTTGGTTTGATAATAGCGATCGCTTTATGCAAAGTGCAGGTATCTATGACCATTGGCCTAAAGGACGAAGCATCTTTGTTTCTAGGGATTGGCATGTTAGTGTCTGGATTAACGAAGAAGACCATCTCCGGTTAATGTGTGTTGTTCCAAATTTCGATCTCCCAAAGGCGGTTTCTTACCTATTACCCGTCTTAAAATTTCTAGAGCAACAGTTGTCATTTTCACAAACCCGACAACTTGGATTTATCACAAGCTGCCCCACGAATCTGGGCACAGGATGTCGTATTAGTGTCCATGCCTATTGCAGCCCTGAAGCCGTTGCCAATCTCCAATCTCGTGGCTTAGTGATTCGTAATCAGCATGGTGAACACGTGTCAGTATCTACGGATACTTACGGCATTTATGATATTTCTGTTGCTGAGCGTTTGGGTATTACAGAAAGCCAAATTATGAAAAAACTACACCAATCACTAGTAGATGTTTTAGGCTAAAAGGTACCAGCTTTAGACTAAATTTTAGTCTCTGATTCTGGGTGGCTTAAAACTATCCCCTTCAGGGGAAAGCTTCAGCAGGTTTTCTGAGGGTGTAAGTTTGCAACTCGAAAAAGTAATGATACTCTGTAAAACACGTTTGACCTAGGCTTATGCAGTCAATTGATATCCATCTTACACAAAAAAATAATTTCAAACTTCTAAGGCACTATAGCAAAAAGCTTGGTGGGGTTCTGATCATTATTTTAGTGACCAGTATTTTTATTGGTAGCTACCCATCTGCTTTAGCATTTCTGTTTACCAAAGTTGTTGAAAATATTATGGAAGTTAAGTCTCGTAATTCGGGACTATTGATTCTGATTGGTGGAATTTTGGGCACCTATAGCTTAGCTGCTGTCTGTGAAGTAATTAAGTTCTTTACTGTTCCTCACTTTATTGCTGGTTTTACATGTCAGATCCGCAAGGACTTACATGAAAATTTGTTGCAGCGATCATATCTAGACATCAATAATGATCAACGAGATGAAGGTAAACAATCTGTCACGTTTCTTCGGGATTTAACTATTATCGAAGAAATGCTACATCGAGTTCTTGATGTCTCAACTATTTATATTTCTCGAATTTTTGCTTGTTTTGCGATCATCTTTTATTACAGCCTTAGTCTTGGCTTGTTGATGTTAACTGTCTTTTTAGCCGTACAATTCGCTATTTGGAAACTGAATCGGATCTATGCCGAGTCCAGCCAAGCACGAGCGACAACTGAGGATGAAATTTCAACGATGTTAAGTGAGACTCGTGATGCATTGGAAGTTCTACATTACTACAATGCTACCCAAACTGTGAAAGAAAAATTTATCACTAATCTCGACATCTTCCAACGGAAGCTCAATTTAGAATTGCGCTACATTACCATGAGTCCAGGGATTCCCCGTATTATCTTTCGGGCATTTGTTTGCATTATGATCGCGATCGCCAGCCTCATGGTTATTCAGGATAACATGAGCGTGGGTGAACTGACTGGATTAATTGCAATAGGAACCAATATTGTTGATCCTCTGCAAGAAATCAATATTGCTTGGAGCAAGTGGACAAGAGCATCTATCAGTCTAGAACGCATTGAAAATGAGCTACCGTCGGTTTTTTCTCCAGTAGCTTCGACAGACTCTGTAGAGGAGTCAATATCTGATCAAATCAGATCAGAGGAAACCTCTCAACTGTTGCCTGGTCAACAACTATCTGAACAAGTTCAGCCTATCATTAATCCTGGAGATGTCACTTATCCTCTAACCAAAAGTTTACGATTGCAGAGCATTTCGTTTGGATATCGAGAAGAAACGTTAGTGCTGAAAAATATTCAACTAATGCTTCCGCCTACTGGTTTATTTTGGATTAAAGGGGTGAATGGTTCTGGTAAGACGACATTTTTTCGATTGCTTTCAGGTGACATTCCACCTAACAGCGGAGAGATTTATTGGGATGAGCACAAGTTGAGCGATTTTTCCTCTTTTCAAAGACGAAAAATGATTCGAACGATCCCTCAACGGGTTTTTCTATTTGACACCACCATTCTGGATAACTTGCTGATTTGTAATGCAGGTAAAACAGAACAGGATGTCCTAAATATGTTTAATGTCCTGGGGTTAACATCGTTGATTGAAGATTTTCCTGACGGGCTATCAACCCGTGTTGGTCGTCGGGGAGCTTATCTATCTGGTGGGCAGGCTCAGATTATTTGTTTGGTACGGGCATTGCTTTCTGAACCAGAAGTGTTACTACTCGACGAACCCTTTGCAGCAATCGATGCTGGTAAATCCGAAATGATGATCGGTGTTCTTCAGACCATTGCGAAGAATCACCTATTATTGATCATTGCTCACGATGATATGTTAAGCCAACATGCTGATCAGACACTTCTGTTTAGCAATGGAAATGTGCAGCTAATCAATCCGGAAATGAGCACATTTTTTAGCTTACCCCAGGCTGAAGCACGGGGGTAAGCTTACAGTAACTGCCAACAATAATAAGCCCATAGGTTGCGTTCCACGTTTGGTGATGTCCGATAGACTCTGGCTCAAGACCTGCACCCAACCGTTTGGGTTGCAGGTCTTGAGCAGTAAGCCGTTCTGTGGAAAAATAGCTAACTTTTTGAGTTCACAGACCCTGAAGTTTCAGAAATAACCTTACCTTTTAACAAGCAACCACAACCGTTTTTTTCGGCAAACTTAAGCTAAACTTCAAAGGTAAACTTCAGGATAAATAATCGATGCTAAAATTCTACTACAATACCCTCTCGCCCAATGTTCGTCGTGTCTGGCTAACTTTACTAGAAAAAAAACTTACCTTTGAAACAGTATTAGTTAAATTAGATGGCGATCAATTTGAACCAGAGTTTTTAGAAATTAACCCCTTTCATCACATTCCAGTTCTGGAAGATAACGGCTTGCGGTTAGTAGAATCCTTGGCAATTATGGACTACTTGGAAGCCAAATATCCCACACCTGCGCTGCTGCCAACTTCACCAGAGGCATTAGCCAAGGTACGGATGGTACAATTGTTGACTGCTAATGAGCTATTTTCCCCAGTAGTTCAACTAATCTGTCAAAAGCAAGATTCACCACAATTTAAACTAGCCAAGCGGAAGCTAGATAGAGTACTCAAATTTTTATCCGAGTTATTAGGAAATAGCCCTTACTTTGCTTCGGAGCAGTTAACCTTAGGAGATATCGTTGCTGGAGCAGCAATATCGTTATTGCCGAAGTTAGAGATTAATCTTACTGATTATCCTAACATGGATCAGTGGTTTAAAAGATTGATGCAACGGGAACCATGGCAGAAGACAGACATGAGTGCAGAGGATTTTGAAGAATTCAAGCGCCGAATAAAAGTTCTGGTAAAACTGCGTGCTCGTGAACTGATTGGGGGAAATAAGACAAAGTAAATGTAAGCTATCAGCGGTCAGCGGTCAGCTATCAGCTATCAGCTATCAGCTATCAGCTCACAGCTTTTGAATAAAACAGGTAAGGGACTTGCATGTAAAAAAAATACCAATTAAAGTAGGGTGGGCAAAGTTATCTTATCTATAAGACTCATTTGAACCAAAATGTTTTTGCCCACCCTACAAGCTAAAATCTGGTATTTTATTTTTTGGCTACTCCCTAAGCATTGGTTTAATTTCTGTTACGTCAGCTGACGGCTGACGGCTGAAGGCTGTTCGCGTAGCGTGCGCGTAGCGCTTAAGCTGAATCCTTACCCACTAAAACTCATCCCCTTGACACTCCACTAAACTAGAGAGTTTATCCTTTAACCATAGGGTGAGGGTAAATCATGAAACAACAAAGCTTTCGTTTACAAGGAATGAGCTGCGCTGGTTGCGCCAGACGCATTGAAACCCTGATTCAAAGGGTTCCAGGTGTGGTAGAGTGCAGGGTCAATTTTGGTACAGAAGAAGCTAGTATTACCTACAATACCGAGGAAACTAACCCCAAAAAAACTAACCAGCAACTAACCAAACTGATTCAACAGGTAGTAAGTGATGCTGGCTACCAAGCTTTCCCGATCGAGGATATCAGTGATCAGCCTGATAATCTCGAATGGCAACGTCAAGCCGAAACCCTTGACCTAAAACGAAAATTCCTTGTCGGTGCTGTGCTTAGTACTGTCTTAGTGATTGGTTCACTGCCGATGATGACAGGATTATCTATTCCCTGGATTCCATCTTGGTTACATCACCCTTGGCTACAGCTGGTATTAACCACACCAGTTCTGTTCTGGTGTGGACAGTCCTTTTTGACTGGAGCATGGAAAGCCTGGAAACACAAAACAGCAGATATGAATACCCTAGTCACCCTTGGGACTAGTGCTGCCTATGTCTATTCTCTGTTTCCCACAGTGTTGTCCCCGGTTGTTTTGAAATCTTTCCTACCCCAAGGGGTAACTCTCCCTGTGTACTATGAAACCACTGCTGTAGTGATTACCCTGATTTTGCTAGGGCGATTGCTGGAACACCGGGCTAAAGGAAAGACATCTGAAGCAATTCGTAAGTTGATGGGATTACAAGCTAAAACGGCTCGTGTGATTCGCCATGGTCAAGCCGAGGATATTCCCTTGGCCGAGGTGCAAGTTGGGGATGTGGTATTAGTGCGTCCAGGAGAAACTATTCCGGTAGACGGCATAGTTATGGAAGGGGTTTCTACTGTGGATGAAGCCATGGTCACAGGAGAAAGTGTTGCGGTCAAGAAACAGCCGGGGGATGAAGTGATTGGAGCAACGATTAATAAAACCGGTAGCTTCCAGTTCCAGGCGACTCGGGTCGGGAAAGAGACCGTACTGGCACAGATTGTTAAGTTAGTACACCAGGCCCAAGGGTCTAAAGCACCGATTGAAACCTTAGCAGATCAGGTAACAGGGTGGTTTGTGCCGGTAGTGATTGCGATCGCAATGGTCACTTTTGGAGTTTGGTGGATGACCACGGGAAATCCTACCCTAGCCATGATTAATATGGTGGCGGTGTTAGTCATTGCTTGTCCCTGTGCTTTAGGTCTAGCTACTCCAACCGCAGTGATGGTAGGGACAGGTAAAGGCGCAGAAAACGGGATTTTAATTAAAAATGCCGAAAGTCTGGAATTGATTCATCAACTGCAAACCATCGTGCTAGATAAAACCGGAACCCTAACGGAAGGGAAACCTACGGTAACGGATTTTATTACAGTTGGAGGCATCTATGAATCCTCGTCGGAACTGGGCAGGTTCATCGGGAGCAATGAAATCAACTTGCTGCAACTAGCGGCAGTGGTGGAGAGTCATTCCGAACATCCCTTAGCTGAAGCAGTGGTGCGCTATGCCCAATCTCAGGGAATAGGGTTCCAGTTACCAACACCAGAGAATTTTACCGCTGTTGCTGGCAGTGGGGTACAGGCAATTGTTGATCACGATCATCCTCTGTTATCTACCAAACCGGCGGGGGGTGGGCTTAAGGGCAAGAGATTGGTGCAGATTGGGACAAAACGATGGATGGAAGAATTAGGGATTCAAACAGATGTTACAGTGCAACCGAATCGGTCTTTAGCAGACTATCATGGGGATTGGGAGGCGAGCAGTAAGACGGTAGTTTGGATCGCAGTTGATGGTAAAGTTGAAGGCATTGTGGGCATTGCTGATGCCCTCAAACCCGCTTCAGCTGAGGTGGTGAAATCCTTGAAGCGGTTGGGATTAGAGGTAGTAATGCTAACGGGAGATAATCAAAAAACTGCTGATGCGATCGCAAACGAGGTTGGCATCCATCGGGTATTTGCTCAAGTCCGACCTGACCAAAAAGCTAGCATCATCTCTACTCTCCAAAAAGAAGGCAAAATTGTAGCAATGGTAGGGGATGGGATTAATGATGCCCCAGCTCTGGCTCAAGCAGACGTGGGGATTGCCATTGGTACAGGTACTGATGTTGCGATCGCAGCCTCTGACCTTACCCTAATCTCGGGAGATTTACAAGGTATCATTACAGCCATTCAACTAAGTCGTGCTACCTTCCGCACTATTCGCACTAACCTCTTTTTTGCCTTTATCTACAATGTACTAGGAATTCCGATTGCGGCTGGTGTGTTATTCCCGATCTTTGGCTGGTTACTCAATCCCATTATTGCTGGTGCAGCGATGGCATTTAGTTCAGTATCTGTGGTAACTAATGCATTGCGCTTACGGAAATTTAAGCCCATTTCTGGGTTATGAGAGACTGTTATTGGTGGGTTACGGCGGATAGGTCGGTTAAAAGGTGAGCTTTTAGAGTATTCGCCGCCTAACCCACCCTACCCTTGGATTTAAGTAATCTAACCAGCTGTTTGTGTGAGCTACTGTCTCAATCCCAACTGCCCTAAGCCTTACAATCCTGATGGCAACAAGTTTTGCCAAACTTGCGGCACTAAACTCTTGTTAGCAGAGCAATACCGCCCTATTAAGCTGATTGCAGCAGGAGGCTTTGGCAGAACCCTTTTGGCCATCGACGAGGGAAAAGCCTCTAAATCCTACTGTGTGATTAAGCAATTTTACCCCCAAGGTAACAATCAAGCTAATAATCAAGGTAACAATCAAGGTAACAATCATCCTACCAGAGCTGCTCGATTATTTCACCTGGAAGCCTTGCGCTTGGAACAGTTGGGCAAACACCCCCAGATTCCTGAACTCTTCGCCCATTTTGAACAAGATCATCACTGGTACATAGTTCAGGAATTTATCCATGGGCAAAATTTAGCTCAAGAGTTGGCAGCAACTGGACCATTCCGAGAAGGTCAGATTCGTAGACTCCTGAGTCAGTTGTTACCAGTGCTGCACTTTATCCACCAAGGTAAGGTGATTCATCGGGATATCAAGCCAGAGAATATCATTCGTCGTGCTACCATCCCCCCAGGTGCTGGCGTTGGGATTGTCACTCCCCCAGACCTGGTACTAGTAGATTTTGGTGCAGCAAAGTATGCCACAGCCACGACCTTAGCCAAAACAGGCACAACTATTGGTAGTGCTGGTTATGCCGCCCCCGAACAAATCTTTGGTAAAGCAGTATTTGCCAGTGACATCTATAGTTTAGGGGTCACCTGCATTCATTTATTGACCCAAACTGAGCCATTTGATTTATACGATCCGATGGAAAATGGCTTTGTCTGGCGGGATTTTTTGGTTCATAATCCCGTCAGTAGACAATTGAGTCGGATTCTCGACAAAATGATTCAGAGTTCCATCAAGCTCAGGTATCAATCCGCGATCGCAGTGATGGACGATTTAGGAATCACCCAAGAAACCGAAACTGGTCTGACCTGGGAGCCATTCCACCGTAATCAACTAACTCCCCAATCCACTGGTAAAACTGGTAAAACTGGTAAAACTGGTAAAACTAATGTAACAAGCAACTCTCGGCCACCAAGAGTTAATCCCAGGATTATCGTTTTTGCCGCAACCACTCTCAAAGGTCATTCCGATGAAATTTATTCTGTAGCCTTTAGCCCTGATGGACGTACCCTAGCCAGTGGATGTAGGGACAAAACTATCAAGTTGTGGGAGTTGAAAACAGCCTGGGAAATCCTTACCTTTGGAGGTTGGTTTTCTAAGCATTCCGCTGAAGTGCGTGCTGTGGCATTTAGTCCTCAGGGAAAAAGTCTTGCCAGTGGTAGCGCTGACGAGACCATCAAACTCTGGAATGTCCGTAATGGTAAAGAGATTTTCACCTTCACAGGGCATTGCGGTGACGTGAATTCCATTGCCTTTCACCCCCAAGGATACCACCTTGCCAGTGGCAGTAGCGATGGTACCATTAAGCTTTGGGATGTTCGTACCCTAAAGCAGCTCACTACTCTGACCGGACATTCATCATGGATTCATTCAGTAGCCTTTAGGCCAGATGGCCAAATCCTTGCTAGTGGTAGTGCTGACGCTACCATCAAGCTGTGGGATGCTTTAAGTGGTCAGGAAATTCACACCCTTGAAGGACATTCAGACCAGGTGAATGCGATCGCGTTCACTCCCAATGGACAGACCCTAGCCAGTGCTAGTGCTGACGGTACTATCAAGCTTTGGGATATTAGCACTGCCCAGGAAATTACCACCCTCAACGGTCATAATGGTTGGGTTTATGCGATCGCATTTGACCGTAGTGGCCAAATCCTCGCTAGTGGTAGTGCAGATACTACTATAAAGCTATGGGATGTTGATACAACTCAAGAAATTGGCACTCTCAACGGTCATTCAGACACCATTCATGCTCTTGCCTTTGGTCCGAATAACAGAACTCTTGCCAGTGGTAGTTTCGACAACACTATCAAGATTTGGCGCTAGGTAGCTAGGGGGCAACAGGCAATAGGCAATAGGCAATAGGCAATAGGCAATAGGCAATAGGCAATAGGCAATAGGCAATAGGCAATAGGATGATTAAAAAATAATAATTAGACGTAGGATAAACAGAATAACAAAGGAAAATTTTAAATACCTATGCAACTAATATCTGAACCCAAATATTCTTCTCCAGAAGACTATTTAAAACTAGAAGAAACAGCAGAATACAAGAGTGAATATCGGGATGGAGAAATTATACCAATGACTGGTGACACTACCAATCATAATCAAATTGCCCTTAATATTGCTACCCTTTTCAAACTCGGATTAAAGGGAAAACAGTACAAAGTTTACATTGGTGATGTGCGTTTGTGGATACCTCGTTACCGTCAGTATACCTATCCAGATGTTATGGTGATTCAGGGTGAACCAGTTTACACAGGTAAGGGTACAACTACAGTAACGAACCCGATGTTAATTGTCGAAGTTTTATCAAACTCTACTAAAAACTATGACCAAGGTGATAAGTTTTTATACTATCGTTCTATTTCAGAGTTCAAAGAATATATTCTAATCGAACAAAGTGAGTATCGTCTACTGCAATATAATAAAACTGCTACCAATCAATGGCAGTTCACTGAGTATGAATCAGAAAATTCCGTTATTTCTCTTAACTCCTTAGAGTTAAGCGTTTCTTTTCAAGATATTTACGAAGGGGTAAATTTTAAACTTACTCAAGATTAATTTTTGGATTAATCATTAAATTTGCTCCCTCCTCTACCATTTAACTATTCAAGCTACCCTACACCGAAAATCAAAAGCGAACAATATTTAAACGTCATAATGAGTAGTAATTTTTTTAGCATCAAAGAAAAGTTCTTTGATCTGTGGGCACCAAACTACGACATCCTGTTCACCACAGTATTTTACCAAGCACTCCATAAACGGCTGTTAGAGTATATAGAACTCACAAATCAGCCCAATGTATTAGACCTTGGCTGTGGCACAGGTCGTTTACTGAATCGTCTTGCTCAAGAGTTTCCCAATCTTCGAGGCACTGGGGTAGATTTATCTACTAAAATGCTCGCTCAAGCCCGACAGCAAAACCAGCATCGGCAGCGAATAATCTATCAAAAAATCCGGGAACGTGAGAACCCTGCGTCTAAAGACCGGGGATGAAACGGACGCGACGGGGTTTACCCCGCCGTATCCATTCAATTCAATTAAGCTATAATAGGAGCAATTAGGTGATAGTAACATGTATAGAACAATCCCAGTTAAGGGGACATTTACAGATGAAGAAAATGCTTTCTGGGTGTTTCAATGCGAACAGGCCAATAGCCTAATCAATTGTGCGATATATTACGCCAAGCAAAAACACTATAGTTGGTTACGTGAACAACCTGAGGGCTATACGACTTACTGGCGTGATGACGTCCTTAAGTTTGGTTGGAAGACCTACAGATGCGCAGTTAAATATCCTGAATTAGACAAGGCTCTTAAGATGAGTCCTCATTATAAGGCTATGGCTGCCCAGTCAGCTCAACAAACGTTGAAGTCTGTAGGGGAGTCGATGACTAGTTACAACCAATTAGTTAGGCAATATTATAAAGGCGAAGTTGACAGGCCAAGGCTTCCTAGATATCGCCAAAAAGGTGGCTTAGCTGCTGTTACTTTTCCAAAGCAAGCATTAACTTACAAAAAAGGGCTGTTCTATCCATCGGTTAGCAAAGAGTCTAAACCCGAGTTACTCTGCGAGATAACATTGGAACCGCCAGAATTTATAGATCCCGACTGGGTCAAAGAGGTAACTATTCGCCCCTACCTAGGGCAGCTTTGGCTCGATTGGGTTATTGACGATGGGAGGCAGTCGTACGAACACAATCCTAATCTTGATTATTCGCAGGCTTGGAGCTTCGACCATGGGGGCGACAACTGGCTCACCGGCGTCTCTACTCAGGGCAAAAGTCTCATAATCGACGGTCGTAAACTCAAGTCGATGAATCAAGGGTACGCCCGCTTGGTAGCAAAGTACAAGACCGGAAAGCCTGAATTTTTCTGGGACGCTAACCTCGATCGGGTTCAAAGAAAGCGTAATAATCAAATGCGCGATGCAATCAACAAGGCGGCCAGATTTATTATTAATCGGTGCTTAAATGATAGAGTTGGTAATATCATTTTTGGCTGGAATGAGCGGCAAAAAGATTCAATCAACATTGGGCGACGAAGCAATCAAATCTTTGTTGCAATTCCCACCAAAAGATTGATAGAGAGGTTGAAGCAACTTTGCCCCGAGTATGGCATCAAGCTAACAATCACTGAAGAATCTTATACCAGTAAAGCGTCTTACTTAGACGAGGATCCATTACCGAAACATGGTGAAAAACCCAAAGGATGGAAGCCCTCAGGAAAACGGGTAAGACGTGGTTTGTATGAAACAGCCAAGGGATATCTGATTAACGCAGATACTAACGGAGCGGCAAATATCGCGCGAAAAGTAGCCACACAGTTAGGTCTTGATCTGGCCAAGGTGGGTAGCGGGAGCTTGACACTCCCACATCGGTACGATCTTTTTAACTCTCTAAAAAAATCATACCGAACAAGAAGCGAAGCAGCACGGGTTCACCCTGCTGCTTCGCAACCTTGTAGAATCCCCCGTGCTTCAGCCGGGGGAGATGTCAAAGAAAAGGCAATGCTGAATTTCTACCCTTTGCTGACAAAGAATTTGAAGTAGTATTTAATACCATCAGCTTTTTACACTACCTAAATCCTCAACAAGTTTTCTCAGAAGTTAGTCGGATCCTGGAACCCAAAGGACATTATTACCTAGTAGACTATTCTGTTAGAAAGCGAAAAAAGTCTTTACCAATTTCCCCTAACCAGATTCGTTTCTATAGCCGACAGCAACGGGAAGAATTTGGCCAGGTAGCAGGTTTGTCATGCTTAGGGCATCACCATCTCCTCGGACCAGTTGTGCTAAGTATCTTTCAAAAACCTTAATAACTATAATAATAATTCCCTCTCTTCACACCTCCGATCACCTACCACACCTCCTTCTCTTTCCCGATTCCCGACTCCCGATTCCCGACTCCCGACTCCCGACTCCCTAACCAAAGCGCTATAGTTACTGAATCACCTCACAGCACTCTGCCACAGATGCCCGTTTTTCCATAGCAGCCACCAGTGCTTCATAAGATTCCCAGTGTTCAGTAATCATACTAGTCGCCTGACGCTCAGCCCATCGTGCTTTCACTGAGTACTCACTACCAGAAAAACCTAACCCTTCCAAAGCATCTCGGAGTTTTTCGCAGTCTTCTGCTCCGCCCTCAACATTCTCATAGACTATAGTTTCCGCAGCAATCCCTGCCATCCAAACCGTGCAAAATCGATCTAAGGTTAATCGCATTTCTCGAAGATTATAAGCCTTAGCCGATAGTGCTTCAGTATCAAAGCTCACACCACCATTACCCAGTTGTCCCTCCTTCAAAGCTTCCCAAGCACTTAAGGTGTAACCAGTGATTGGAATACCAAGTAAGTAAGCCACCAGAAAATGACCCGCTTCATGGCGAATTATGCGTCCGCGATGTTCAGGATTAGTACTCGCCAATACATCTAACAGCAGCGTTAACCCTTTGCCTTGGAAGCTGAAGCCATCTAAAGTAACAAGACTCAAGACACCAAAAGTAGTTACCGCAGGGATTGCCGGAGAAATATTCAACAGTGGTCCTAGCAAAACCGAAAGGGTCATGCCAAAAACACCAATAGCAATTAAATTCAGCGCAATTTGTTGCATTTGTTCTTGGTTACTTGTTAGTTAGTTATTAATTATACTTGGTTAATTGTTAATTATTAATTGCCATTTTTACTGTCGATCCATCCAAGTATCCAAGCCTTTCAACCAGATAACCAGCTAACCTTCAACCAGCTAACCTTCAACCAGCTAACCTTCAACCAGCTAACCTTCAACCAGCTAACCTTCAACCAGCTAACCTTCAACCAGCTAACCTTCATACTTCATACTTCATCCTCAAACTTTGGTGTTTCCGATGGAAGAGGAAGAGGAGTAGGTTTCTTACCTTTGTAGAACGTTTCCAAGCTCTTGGTATCTCCCACAAACCTCCAGTGCCAAGGCTCATAACTAATTCCTTGGGGATTGTCTCTAGGAAAAGACAACTCAAAGCTGTAGAAAGCCGCATTCTTTTCCAACCACTTAAAAGCTGCCGTATTCTCAAACTCAGGATTCAGGTTGGTAGCTGGTGCCATGGCATCCCCAATATCGATCGCATAACCAGTGTGATGCTCACTGTAGCCAGGGGGAGCACTTACTTCAGCCCGTTTACTAGCTACCTGTCCTCGCTGTTCCTTTACTTGAAAAAACAGGTACTTTTGCTGGTCCACAGAACGGAAACCCGAAATTGGCACTAGGATTACCCCCTGTCTTCTTGCTGCTGCTGCCATGGCTTTGTATTTCCGAGCTGCAGCAGCCTCCAATTTAATCCGACCATCACGGGTAATTGGTTGCAGTTGTGAGCTTAGCACTTCAGAGTAGGGTAAGTGTCCCAGAATGTTATCAGCATTATTCCCCTGTGAACTAGCTTCTGTCTGACTTTGAGTCGATGTTGCTTTACCCGACGGGGTAAGATTGGACTGAGCTTCAGGAGTTGGTTCCATTGGAATCAGGCTAAAGGCGATTCCTCCTATTGCTAATAGTCCAATAATTAGTAAGGTGACCTGCCAACGAGACCGGGGTTTTATATCTTGTCTATCCCTTACTGCCTCGGGAATATCATCTACTGTTACCTCTGTTACCTCTGAAAGGTTTGCTGGTTCGCCCGGGAGACCTGCGTTATTCAATAGTCCACTCCTGCACTGACATCCAAATTATTACATTTATTTATGACATACTTATAGTTACTGCAAATCCCAGCAGTGTCAGCGAAGCAACTGGATTACTTGACCAATCGTTCCAGAATTGTTATAGTAAAGATACGAGTTAAGCAAAGGTGATGGCAAGGCACAAAACCTTTGACCCAGAAGATGTTCTAGAAAAAGCCATGGAAACCTTTTGGCTTTATGGCTATGAAGGAACCTCAATGCAGGACTTGGTCAAAAGCATGGGGATTAACCGAGGCAGTCTATACGACACCTTTGGTGACAAACGTTCCCTATTCATGGCTGCGATCGCTCATTACAATGATACCTGTGTAAAAAATGCGATCGCATCCCTAGAAGCACCCACAGCCTCAAAGCAAGCCATTATCGACTTTTTCTACAACCTGATCGAAGGGGCTGTAGACGATAAAGACCATCGAGGCTGCTTGCTCACCAACACCGCTGTTGAACTGTGTCCCCACGATCCACAGACTAAATCCCGGATTGCTGCTAATCTGCGCTCAGTGGAAAACGCCTTTAAAAAAGCCTTATCCACAGCAAGGGAGCAAGGGGAAATCACAACCAACCATGACCTTCAGGCATTAGCCCAATATTTCACCAGTAGTATACAAGGGTTGCGGGTTATCTCCAAAGTCAACCCAGACCCAGAAACCCTAAGAGCTATTGTCAAGGTCATACTTTCCGTTCTCGATTGACAGAGTAAATTGAGACAGTAAATTGACAGAGTAATTTTTTTTGCTCTTAATTGGAACGATTGTTCAAATATAACCTAACTAGGAGTAAATCATGACCTTAAGCCAAGACTTGATTAACCTAAATACCCAGCTTCGCGCTCAGCAACCAGAAGAAGCCAAACTCATCATGGCAAAAGCAGGAGAAGACCTCGCTAATTCTGGCATTGTAGACAATAGCCTCAATGTTGGCGACAAATCCCCTAACTTTACCCTGCCTAATGCTGTAGGTAAACTGGTAGAATTGCAAGACCTACTAGCCACCGGAGCCGTAGTAATTTCCTTCTACCGGGGTCAGTGGTGTCCTTACTGCAACTTAGAATTACGAGCATTGCAGCAATTCTTACCAGAAATTCAGAAATTAGGTGCAACCCTAGTCGCTATTTCCCCTCAAACTCCCGATAATTCCCTGTCCACTACAGAGAAAAACCACCTAACCTTTGAAGTACTAAGCGATGTTGGGAATAAGATTGCCAAAGAGTTTGGTCTAGTCTTTACCGTACCAGAAGAACTCCGACCAGTTTACCAAAACTTTGGCATTGATTTACCTGCCCACAACGGTGATGAAACCTTTGAATTACCCATTGCCGCCACCTATGTAATTAATCCCGATGGAACCATCACCCATGCCTTAGTTGACCTAGATTACACCAAGCGACTTGACCCAGAAGAGATTGTCAGCGCATTACAAACCCTGGCTGTAGCGGTATAAGTAGCTCAATAAAAATCGTAAGCATTAAGCCGTCAGCCGTCAGCCGTCAGCTAAAAGCTCAAGTAACTCAGATTAAACCAATGCTTACCTGTTTTATTCAAAAGCACCTCAAGTAGCGTGGGCGTAGCGCATTAGCACCTCAAGTAGCACCTCAATTAGCCTGGCCTACGGTCAATGACTCATAGCTGATAGCTGATAGCACCTCAAGTAGCGTGGGCGTAGCGCTTAAGCTGATAGCTGATAGCACCTCAAGTAGCGTGGGCGTAGCGCTTAAGCTGATACGCGACGCGCTGATAGCTGATAACTGTCAGTCAACACTCAACAATCATTCCTAGTTTAGGAGGAATTAAACTATGTCAGAAACAGCCAAATATATTACCCTAAATGACGATAACTTTGAAACCGAAATCCTCAACAGTTCCATTCCAGTCATAGTAGATTTTTGGGCACCATGGTGTGGACCTTGTCGGGTAATGAATCCAATCGTCACTGAATTAGCCACAGAATTTGATGGGGTTGTCAAAGTAGGCAAATTAAATGTTGATGACTACGAACAACTAGCCAGCCACTATCACATTGAAGCAATTCCTTCCCTATTTTTATTCAACCAAGGTAAAGTAGTTGAGCGGTTGGAAGGTCTTGTGCGTAAACCGACTCTAGTTGACAAAATTAATGCCCTAACTAATCTCATTTATGTTTAAGGATGTGATAACGATTCTCGGATAATGGGTAATCGGTAATGGGTAATCGGGAAAACTTTATTTGTAATAGCTAATTGCCCATTACAAATTACCTTTATAGAGTCAAAAATTGTGGCACGCACTTAGATAAAATCAGGGAGAAATTCAGGGAGGAATTTAGATCAGCGCGTTGCTCATACTGTTGAGCATACTTATCAGGTAAATTTAATTTATTACCACTACTCCCTACTCCCTACTCCCTACTCCCTAAAATCCAGAAATAAAGTCCATCACCCAATTGAGAGTTCCTATAAAATAATCATGATTGATCTATATACCTTTTCCACGCCTAACGGACGCAAACCTGCTATCATGCTCGAAGAAGTAGGACTTCCCTACACCGTTCACACAATTAACATAGCAAAGGGAGAACAGTTTACTCCCGAATATGTAGCAATCAATCCCAATAGTAAAATTCCTGCTATCATTGACCAGGATACTGGTATAAAAGTTTTCGAGTCAGGAGCAATCCTAATTTATTTAGCAGAAAAGACAGGCAAGTTGTTGCCAACCGATACAGCAGCAAGAATACAAGTGATTGAATGGTTGATGTTCCAGATGGCAAGCGTTGGACCAATGTTTGGTCAACTGAGTCACTTCCGACGCTTTGCTCCAGAACAGATTCCCTATGCTATCGATCGCTATGAAAAAGAAACCCTACGTCTGTTTGGTGTCTTAGATCAGCAATTAGCAAAACAAGAATTCATTGTTGGAGATTACTCCATTGCCGACATAGCTACCTATCCTTGGGTAGCTGCCTATGACTATTTGGGAGTCACCCTAGATAACCATCCCCACCTCAAACGCTGGGTCGAGACAATGCAGCAGCGACCCGCTGTGGAACGGGGCATGGCAGTCTGAACGTTTGTTGAAAGTTGAAAGTTGAAAGTTGAAAGTCATGAATCCTAGGTGGGCAGTGCCTATCAAGCCTATTAACAGCTGATCTGATCTGTCTGGTGCACTGCCCACCCTACATGAACTTACTGAAACTCAAGGATCTACTTTTATTGAACAATTGAAAAGTAATAATTATGATTTAAAACTATTTGAAAGAGGGGATTATAAGCTATAAACCTGGCTGACCATAGAAGATATTATGGTATTGATTCCAACCGTTTTAAATAACCTTTTCCGCACCCTGATTATGAAAGTTGTTAGGATCCGGTAGACCACTATAGCTATAGTAGGAGAGTTGACCGTTGGGCTTTAGAGCGACTAGGCTTAGAAACTTTCCTCAACATTGCCTCAACATTTTCCGGACTCAAAGGGGATGTTGAGAATTTAGAGTAATCCAGCAGAGCTAATTTATAAAGTAAATATAAAGAGCTCAAATCCTTTGACAGACATGGATTTCCGGGAACAGGGCGTGCACAAGCGCCCGAATTATTGAAAGCCTTTCAGCGCCATGGTTATAGCTTCTTTTACCAATCAGCTCTGACCGCTGTGATAATTCAGCTAATTTCGTTCAAAATTAAGAGCTGATAAACTTTGCTTACAAATCTTAAAAAACTAGGTGTGGTTTATTACCCTGTAGATGTAGGAAAGCGCCAGTAAAATCCAGTTTTTGGGCTAATTTACAGTGCTTTTCACAGAAAAGAAACAAGTAGTTAATCATGGGTACTTTCAATTTAGGCACTTTCAGCGGCAATCCCATCAGCCGCAATCGGTACACACTCACTACCTCAGACGCCACTGATGTGTTTAAGTTTAGGGTCTCAAACAACCGTCAAATTAACCTAAATCTACACAATATCAGTGCGGGAGATGATGCTAACCTCAGACTCTACCGGGACACTAACAACAATGGCATCTTTGACTTGGGCGACCAACAAGTGGCTAGCTCTTTACAGGGTGGCAATGCTAACGATGTTATCAACTACAGTGCTACCAGTGGCACTTACTTTGCCCAGGTAAAACGCTACGCTCCTAGTAGCAATGGAATTGTTTCCTATAATTTAGAGTTGTCTGGAACTAGCAAACCAAATACCTATCAGCCCTTGAGCCCGAACCAAGTCTTTTCCCTCAACAGTAACTTAGAGGCAGACCACATTATCTACCTTGACTTTGATGGTCATACTACCACAGGTACCTCATGGAACAAGAACTTCGGGAGTTCCATTGTGACCCCTGCCTATGACACGGATGGGAATACTTCCAATTTCTCCACTGCTGAGAGAGAGACTATTTGGCGCATTTGGCAACGGGTGGCAGAAGACTTTAGTCCCTTTGATGTGAATGTGACTACTGCCCAACCTTCCGATGACCAACTCAAAAAAACCAGCGGTAGTGATTCCCAATGGGGCATTCGCGTTGTCATTGGGGGAGATGGTTCCTGGTATCAAAAAGGTACCGGTGGTTTGGCTTATATGGATTCATTCAACTGGGACAGTGATACCCCCGCCTTTATTTTTTCAGAGAATCGCGCTGGAGGCAGTGAGAAATCGGTGGCTGAAGCTATTAGCCATGAGGTAGGTCATACCTTGGGTTTGTCTCATGAGGGTGATTCCACCAACGACTACTACTATGGTCATGGCAATGGCAGTGTCGAAACCGGGTGGGCTCCTATTATGGGAGAGGGCAACGATCGAAATCTCAGTCAATGGAGCAAAGGTGAGTATACCGGTGCCAGCAACCAAGAAGATGACCTAGACATCATCACTGGGCAAAATGGTTTTGGCTATCGCCGGGACGATTATAGTAACCAGCTAACCAGTGCAGCAGCGCTATCGATCAATGATGGTCAGGTGGAAAATTATGGCATCATTGAAAAAAATAACGACATTGACTGGTTTGAGTTCAATTCAACAACGGGCAACATAGCCCTAGATATTAAGCCTTTTGAGCGAGGACCTAATTTAGACATTCTGGCTAAGCTATATAATGCTTCCGGTCAACTGATTAGCTCTTCTAATCCCATCGGTTCTCTGTCCGCTAGCTTTAATCTTGATCTCAGTCCAGGGCAGTATTATCTAAGCATTGATGGTACGGGTCAAGGAAACTTAGCTACCGGATACAGTGATTACGGCAGCTTAGGACAATACTCTATTACTGGCACGGTTGCTTAGACTCTGCAATCTAATGCTTTAGAAACGTTCCTCAACATCTTCTGATCTCAAAGGGGATGTTGAGAATTTAGACGAGTTTAACCCTTCCTCACCCAATTCCGAAATTCTGCTACCAACTGCAAATAATCTTTGGTGTCCACCTCTGCTAAAAATCCCTCAATTTCCCCTATAGGTAAACCAGGAAAAGCCAAACTTTATTGACTATATTCTCGATCTCGTAACTGATAAATCTCAAAAGATTCACCATCATAATGCCAAACTTCTGAAACCCCTAACTCGGCATATATAGCGCTACGCTTAGCGTCAGAAGTGAGAAGTCAGAATTCAAAAGTAAGCTAGGACTAGGTTTCGGAGTTTATAAATGTCCTAATCTTAATGCGTAGTGCTATACTGCCAAACGGTTCATAGAACTACTGGTAATATCAATTTATACTACATCTGGAGCTGGAGCGGTTTCTAAGTTAATCCTTTTTTTGCCCTTAATTATGCTAATATTTTGGATATAAAAGTTTTTAGGTAACTTCGGAATAGGGAATAGGGAATAGGGAATAGGGAATAGGGAATAGGGAATAGAGCAGTTGGCATTCAACCTAAGTATTGATTATTGCCAATATATAAGTGGACTGTATCTTTTTTGTCCAATTTTATTAATTAACTTATCTGCCAATGGCTATATGACCTACATTCAATGTTCTTAACCCTACTCCCTACTTCCTACTCCCTACTCCCTAAAACCCAGAACAAAAGTACCTCAACCAATTGAGAACTGCTATATTACTTCAGCGTCTGCTTAAAGGTATCCTCAAACTGATCTTTAGTAAGATTTCCAGCTTCTAGGTCTTCACAGAGGGTTTGAATTTTTTCTGTAAGCTGCTGATATTCATCTGGGTCTGCAAGTAGGGCTTTTTGCTTTTTCTTAAGGGGACGAAACAACCAAGGCTCGATAAATCCGGACTTCGGTTCTTGCCATAACCCTTTTCCTTGGCGTTCCGCATCTGCCTCTGCCAACAGAAGGGAAATAGCCATCTCACGAGGGCACTTACTAAAATAATCGTAATAAATCAGTGCTAATCCTTCTTTTACTAAACTATGCTGAATAAACGTGCCATCCAATAAGTAAACTTCGCCAATTCTACGATTGTAGCGAGTGTCGATGTCGGTAATTCTCAATTTAACTTTATTCCTGTTTTCTTCTACCAACTGTTTGACCCAGTCTTTCCCTTCGTTGCCCCACTTAAATTGACTTTGATAGAACGCATTGTCCTGATTTTTATCCTCAAGTTTTTTGTAACCCCACCCCTTAGGAGTTTCTGGTGCATCAATGTAAACGAACCGCACTGTAATGTCTTCTCCGGAGGCATCAATCACATCAATAGTGTCAGCATCGGAAACTTTCTTAACAGCGTAGGTTTCTAGGGACTCAAAGTATGGCGGTACTTGAGGAGCAACTGACCCTACTTTACTTAAAATTTCACTAATCAAGTCTGTCATGGCGTTAATTGTATCAGGACTGAGGTAGGAGTAGTGGATGAACAGGCAATCAGTGCCTCAAACCCACAGCCGATTCTACTCTAGATTTTAGACTAACCATAGCAAAACACTTACTAGCTGTCCATTCCCTTCAATCATCCTACAACAAAAGCAACGCCAGATGAGGGAGGTCACTTATTTCCCTGTCCGCTCCACCAGTGACCTTCAAGACAGGTGTTACCGGATTGATATACAATAAGAGATTGTGATAATTGTTAAAAACAACACCAAATAGAGAACCGTTGCTGGTGATCAGGCATTTCTTGATCTCAAACGCAGTTGAAACCCCTTGTGTACAAGCGGCGGGGATAAAAACAACTTAGGGGCGTTATTTTCCTTGTCTACGAAATTTGTGGCGAGGAATCATAAACGTCAAAAGCTAGTTTACTAGATCAGGATTTTATAGCAGTGTTTGGTGGTGAAAAAAACCCTAGCTGCTTCCCCCTGAGAGACTGCATCAAGGCTTAAGTATAGTCAAAGTCAGCCCTGGGAGTTTTGCTCCGGAGCCAACGGTACTATGTTTTAAATTATATGAAGACTTGATCTCCTAGCTTGTTTTCTTCCTGCTTTAACTGAGGGAGAGTTCAAGTTCGCACTAGCAGGTTTTTAATCAAGGCTGTTAACTAACTGCTGCTTCCGTTTTTTTACCATTTTATCAATGGGTGATTCTGCTGTTTCTAAAACGTTTATCTATAGTTCTGTAAAGTACTCAACTGTAAGACCCACTATTGGAGGAAAAACTATGATTCGAGAGTTCATGAAGAGAAATTTTCGACACTTTAATGCAGCTGTGTGTGTTGAGGCGGCTGAAGGATGGGTGAAACACCTGGAATCTGGTAATAAAATGTTTCTGACTATGGCTGGTGCCATGAGTACAGGAGAGCTGGGTATCTCTCTGGCTGAAATGATTCGCCAAGACAAGGTACATGCCATTTGCTGTACCGGAGCGAATCTTGAAGAGGATATCTTCAATCTGGTTGCCCACTCTCAATATAAGAGAGTACCGGATTATCGTTCACTGAAACCAGAAGAGGAAAAGGTTCTTTTTGAGTCCGGTATGAATCGAGTTACTGATACCTGTATCCCTGAAGAAGAAGCGATGAGGAAAATTGATCGGCATATGGTGAAACTGTGGCAAGCAGCTGATCAATCTGGCAAAAGCTTTTTCCCATACGAGTTCATTTATCAACTTATTGAAAGTCAAGAGCTTAAAGACTCTTATGAAATTGATCCTTGTGACTCATGGGTGATGGCAGCATGGCAGAAACAAATTCCTATTTTTGTTCCTGGATGGGAGGATTCAACTCTGGGAAATTCCTTTGTTTCTGAAGTTATCAAAGGCAATATCAGTCGCTTGAATGTTGTGCGGAGCGGTCTGGAGCTGATGGTATTTCTTGTGAATTGGTATCAGGAAAATACTAGAGATTTTTCCATGGGGTTCTTTCAAATTGGGGGTGGAATTGCTGGAGATTTTCCCATCTGCGTTGTGCCACTGATCCACCAGGATCTCAAGGAAGACTGTAAGTTGTGGAGTTACTTCGCCCAAATTAGCGATTGTACCACCTCATACGGTTCCTACAGTGGCGCACTACCTAGTGAAAAGATTAGTTGGGGCAAACTTGATACGGACACCCCTAGTTACGTGATTGAATCGGATGCATCAATTGTAGCTCCGCTGATTTTTACTTACGTCCTGGGTCACTAATATCATGTCCGGTTGAATACTTACACCCTTGGCCCAATCGAAGGCATGTGGCACAAGTAAAGGAATAAGGTTTAATCGGAGATGGTTTTTTATCACTAATTATCCGGACATGATATAACCCTAGAAGTGATTATTTATGGTAGTTGTGTCATAATCATTGAGCGGTCAGCTTATTTTATTCAAAGGTGCGCTTTCCGCATCTAATTATTAAATTCGCCACGGGTCGCACCTAAAAGCACCGATTGCGCTACGCGCACGCTGCGCGAACAGTACCGTGGCCACAGGCCAATCGCTGAATGCTGAATGCTGATAGCTGAATGCTGATAGCTGACCTTCTCAGGTGGTTTGCACTATGGAAATTCCCGTAGATAGGGCTATTGAGCTAACACCTGCCCGGAATCTTCCCCATGGCAATTTCCTTATGCCCACGGCCCTAATAAATTGTATGATAATAGTTTTGGGAAATCTTTAGTCAAGATAGTACACAAAATAGTAAAGAGGAAGTTATATGGCTCGATATAGAGGCCCGCGTCTGCGGGTCGTTCGCCGTCTGGGTGATTTGCCCGGTTTAAGTCGTAAAACGCCGCGCCGTGCCTATCCCCCAGGTCAACATGGTCAAAACCGTCGGAAACGCTCAGAATATGCGATCCGTCTCGAAGAAAAGCAGAAACTGCGCTATAACTACGGAGTGACTGAAAAGCAGTTAATTCGCTATGTCCGTAAAGCTCGTCGAGCCACCGGTTCCACTGGACAAGCTTTGCTGCAACTGCTAGAAATGCGACTGGATAACACAGTCTTCCGCATGGGTATGGGAGGTACCATCCCAGCGGCTCGTCAGCTCGTGAGTCACGGTCATGTTACAGTAAATGGTACAGTAGTCAATATTCCTAGCTATCAGTGTCGCCCTGGCGATGTGATTGCGGTTAGAAACCGTGATCAATCCCGCCGTCTAGTAGAACGTAACTTGGAATTTCCTGGCTTAGCAAACCTTCCTAGCCATTTAGAGTTTGATAAGAACACCTTCACCGGGAAGGTGAATGGGATTATTGATCGGGAATGGGTGGCATTACAAATTAACGAGCTACTGGTGGTTGAGTACTACTCCAGGAAAGTCTAACCCGAGTTGAAGGTTGACAACGGTTGAAAGTTAACAGGTTGAAGGTTGACAACGGTTGAAAGTTAACAGGTTGAAGGTTGACAACGGTTGAAAGTTAACAGGTTGAAGGTTGACAACGGTTGAAAGTTAACAGGTTGTTCGCCTGTGGCGTTCCTGTAGGGTAGGTTGAAGGTTATAACCTGGAACCTGCTAACCTGTAACCTGTAACCTGCTAACCTGCTAACCTGTAACCTGGAACCTTCAACCTGACTAACCTGCAACCTTCAACCTGACTAACCTGCAACCTTCAACTTGACTAACCTTCAACCTTCAACTTGACTAACCTTCAACCTTCAACTTGACTAACCTTCAACCTGCTAACCTGCTAACCTGCAACCTAAAAAACTATCCGCCGATTTGTGACATCGTCCTTGTATATGAACCATCGATACCAGAGTCTCTCTCCTTGAAATTGATTTCTGGTTTAATCATCAGCAACTGTCTGACCTGCTCTCTTAAGTCAGCGGTATCAACGCCGCTGCGTAGAGCAGTTTTTAAGTCAACTTGACCTTGTTCATTAAGTAGGCAGGGACGCAGCCAACCATCAGCAGATAGACGCATCCGATTGCAGCGATCGCAAAAACATTCTGACATCTGACTAATAAATCCCAGGGTGCCCTTGGCACCAGGAATCTGGAACACATCAGCTGGGCCATTACCCCGGACACTGGATTCTATCAAACCCCAGCGTAAGTGAATCCGTTGCCGTAATTCTTCCGAAGGTACCCACGCCCGCTGACCAAATAGCTGGGAGTTCCCGATGGGCATAAACTCGATAAATCTAACGTGCCAGGAGCGGTGAATGGTTAGAGCAGCTAAATCCAGCACTTCCTGGTCATTAACTCCTGGAATTACCACCACATTCAGCTTTAACGGGTCAAATCCAACCTGATGGGCAGCTTTTATCCCTTCCCAAGTCTGTTCCCAGCGCGAACGTCCCCGATTGCCGATAATTTTGTCAAATGTCTCTCGATTGAGGGAGTCCAGACTAATATTAATCCGCCGTAAACCCGCCTGGTAGAGTTCCTTTGCCATACCAGCCAGTAAAAAGGCATTGGTAGTCATCGCTAAATCTTGTGTTTCCGGTAAAGATGCGATCGCTCTGACTAACTCCACTACACCTGGACGCAATAGGGGTTCACCTCCCGTGAGGCGAAACTTTCTAAATCCGACCGGGATAAACACCTCCTTGACCAGAGTCAGCAGTTCTTGATCAGTGAGTAATTCTTGCCGTAGGATATAGTCAAGCTCTGCTCCTTGAGGCATACAGTACTGACAACGGAAGTTGCAGCGGTCAATCAAGCTAATCCGGAGATAGTCTACAGTATTCATATATTGCACCGGATCATGGGGTTTCAAAGGGTTTTGTTGACACTCCCCGGCCTAAAGGCGCGGGGATTCTTCAATCAACGACCCGACTTGCTGAACCTGGCCGGAACCAAGAACAGTAGAGGTCAGATCTCCTGAAGCCTTCGGGTCTATGACCCAAGTTCCGACGTGCCCCGTCGTACTTATGGCTCGATTTCGGATATTGATAGCGGCATTATGGTCTCTGTCAAGTTCACACCCACATTTACAGGCATGAGTTCTAGTAGATAAGGATTTCTTGACAGTTTCGCCACACTCAGAGCAGTTTTGACTGGTATAGGCGGGGTTTACTGCGACAGTTACCCTGCCTAACTTAGTCCCAAAGTGCTCCAACCATTTCCTGAATTGATACCAACCAGCGTCATTAATAGACTTAGCAAGGCAGTGGTTTTTAACCAGGTTTTTAACTCTTAAATCTTCGTAGGCGACCAGGTCGTTAGACCGGATTACGCAACGTGCCAGTCTCTTAGCATGTTCTTCACGTTGCCTACTTATTTTAAGGTGCTGCCTGCCTAATCTGTTAACCGCTTTCCTGCGATTGGATGAGCCTTTCTTTTTTCGAGAAACTCGACGTTGATAAAACTTTAAGCGTTTCTCCCCTTTTCTATAAAATCGGGGATTTGGTTCGGAGTGACCATTGGAATCTGTATAGAACTCTTTAAGTCCTACATCCAGCCCAATCATCTCACCTGTGTACTCTATTTCCTCTTTTACGTTAACTGCAACGCAAAATTGAACGTAGTACCCATCAGCTCGCTTAACTATCCGAACTCGGTTGATTTGCTTTTTGTCGAAGCGCCATAAATCCCAGGTACCTTTGAGCTTAAGCTTTCCGATCCCCTTCTTGTCCGTGAACGTTATTGATTTCTTGTCAGGGGATAATTTCCATCCTGACTTCTTATATTCGACAGACCGAGCATGTTTTTGGAACTTGGGAAAACCCTTTTTACCTGGGACTTTTTTCTTGCAATTATCGTAGAAGCGAACAATCGATGACCATGCCCTCTCAGAGGCAGCCTGACGGGCAGTAGAGTTCAATTCATTAGCAAAGGGAAACTCTTTAGCCAGGATTTTAGAATACCTACTAAAGTCACTTTTCCCTGTCCCTTTATTGTCTAACCATAGACGAATGCAGCTATTACGAATGAATTTAACCGTCCGGAGCGCCTCGTCTATTGCTGAATATTGGGACTCTTTACCTTTCGCTTTAAACTCTAGTATAATCATTGACCTTGACCTTGACCTTCGGTCACGCTACCCGAACGGTCACGCTACCCGAACGAATCTCGACCTCTTTCGATATATATTTATACTAACAGAATCGTATAAAACTTTCAAGTATCAATCAAGATTCTCTTCTACGCGACTTTAGTCGCTAGTCACTTTCATCCCCGGTCTTTAGACGCGGGGCTTTCAGTGTTGGGAACTCGAGTAAGCACTTACACAGAATTAATCGCCTACTCCAAATCTCTGTAACCTTTACCCTGCAAGGCTTTGAGTTTTGGAAAATGTGTAATTAATTTTGTGTACCTGCTTAATAGGTTATACCTATTCCGGAATATGTCCCTCAGCCCTTGTAGCTAATGCTATGCAGCATCTCTTTCCAAGAATCCAGTGATACTGCAACTGTTAGGGTGCATTCCTTTTCTTGCAAAGCCTATTCTGTGTCCCTCAAGGGAGTGTCACAATTGGTTACTCATGGTGTCCTCCCCTACCTAAAATCGATAAGAAACTACCAGTATTCCAGATTTAGGGGAAATGACCGACAAACCAGATTTTCTTCTATACGCACAACACGGATGGGCGGATAACTCTAAAGCGATGGCACGCCTTGCCCAATCCTTAGCCACATCCCGCACTGCCATCATTACTCCCGATCTCGGTTGGTTCAAAACTTGGCTCTGGATAGAACCCCTAATCAACCAACTCGAACACATTGTCTTAGATACCATTGTCACTTATCCCCAGACACCAATCCGAATTATTGGTCATTCCATGGGTGGCTTAATTTGGCTAGAACTCCTCAGCCGTCACCGAGACTGGTGGTCACAAGTAGAATCCTTAGTGTTGATTGGTTCTCCTATTGGTGGTGCAGATGTAGCTAGAATTATTGACCCCTTGGGCATTGGTATTGGTATCGCAAAGGATTTAGGTATCAACCGCCGACAACTAGCAGAGTCCATTGGCGCAGTGATTCCCACATTAGTAATAGCTGGTGATAGTGATCACGGTAGCGACGGCACGATTACAATAGAGACAACCAAGTTTTCTCGTAGTCAATTCGTTTGTTTACCTAATGTGCATCATGCTGCTCTCAAAAATCATCCTTTAGTCGCAGCAGAAATCCAGAAATTTTGGGCGAATCCAGTTATCACACAACCTCCTCCACCAGGAGACTTTATTACTAGCTTAATTCAACAATTACACTCAGTCCCAGGTATGACTGATGGTCATGGTAGAGATTTTCACCGAGCCAAGACCTATATAACATTTAAAAATGGCATTTCCATTCGGACTTGGAAGAATCCTTTACTAATACACCATGTATTTGTGGCTAGCCCTGAAGGAGACTGTCTCTACAGTGGTTTTGTAGGTTGGATACATAATCAAGCCTTATATCAAACCCTTGGGACTTTGACATGCTCCCTCGTTAAATCGGAGATTATAACGAGGGATTCCTAAACCTCACGACTTAGGTTTACTGCTTTTGCGGCACTTATCTAGGTTGTTACCAACCCCTGACAGAACGCCTACACAGTCAATTTCCTCCACGGTCTGCCCGACCGCAGCGATACCTCGTTGACAAATCACTTGGGCGGCTGCAACATCTCGGTGAATTTCATAACTACATTCAGGGCATTTGTGGAGTCGTTCAGATAAATCTTTCTTGCCTGTATGTGCCCCACAATTGGGGCAAATTTGACTCGTATACCTATAATCGACCTTGCCAAAATATATACCCCGTTTCCAACACACCCAAGCCAGAATATTGAAGAACTGACCAAAACCTGCATCAAGAGTATGCTTACTCAGCATTCCTTTTGCCCAGGTTCTAAAGTCTAAGTCTATGTCCTTCGGACAGGCTTCGCCAACAACAAATATCATGCCCGCTTGGTCACACAAATGATCAGCTAACTTAAAGTGGAAGTCTTTTCGGGTATCTGTGATTTTTTGATGTAGTCTAGCAATTTTATGATTGAGTTTATGTCGATTCGCTGAACCCAATTTCTTTAACTTCAGTCTACGTTGCAGTAATTTCAACTCGCCGTGTAGTTTTGTTAAAAACTTTGGACGTTCAATTAACTCACCATCAGAAGTTGCTAAGAACTTATCTAACCCAACATCAATCCCCAGTGGATGCCCCCATACTGGTGTATCAGGAACACTTACGTCACTCTGCAAAGCAATCATTGCAAAATAACCACTGGCTCGTCTAACCACTCTCACTTGCTTGATTTTGAACCCCTCAGGTATTGGTCGTGATAATCGCATCTTGACCATCCCAATTTGAGGTAATTTAATCAAATCATTGACTACGGGATTAGCCTTAAACTGAGGGAAGACAAAAGACCGCATTCGATACTTATTTTTGAATCGTGGGAACCCATGTCCCTGATTCTTCATGCTTGTAAATGCTTTGTCCAGTGTCTTAAGCACTTGTTGTAGGACTTGTGCGTTAACACGCTTCAGTTCGGGGTTAGACTTTTTAGCCTTGGTTAAACCTGCTGACTGTTCTTTGTATCCCGGATAAGGTGCATTCGCTGGGATGATGTATTCTTGCTGTAACGAACAAGAATTTATCGAACACTTTCTACTGTTATACCAGTCCTTTCTCTCCCTTAAGGCATAATTCCAAACCTTTCTTGTGACCGCTAACATTTCTTCAATGATTGCGATCTGATCTTTTGTCGGGACTAGCTTGTACTCGTAGGTTAGTGTCAACATTAGCCTATTTTAACATGATTCTATCAAAACCAGATATTCTGAGTAGAATTAGATACACCAATACTTTCAACCGTAACGCTATCCCGTTGTTAATTTATTAGTCGTGATTCATCTCACCGCTAAATCAAAGATTATAGCGGTGAGATGAATCACGACATTTTCTGATAGCAAAGGGAACAGGGAGTAGGGAGTAGGTGCGATTCGTTAGCTAGAAACCTTACCCGATCAGGGTATGGGGGATTTGCTGCCCTTGACACATGAGCCCTTACAACTTGATAACCATGCAGGTGTTAGCCCAGCCGGAGCGGAATCCGAGTGACAGCCTTACCCCTATTAGTAAGACATAACTTGCTTACTGATAAAGCGGGGTCAAGTAGTGAAGCACTGCCAGCTATCATGTGGTGTTAGTAACAGGCTTCGACTCATGGGTACACACCGAAGGTATGTTTAAATCATCGTCATGCTCACGTGGCGCAATAGGCAGCAATCGCCACAGACAAAAGTCAATGGGATTTTGACTAAAAGTTCTACTCCTTTTAGAGATTCCACTATACTATCCTCGGTGAACAGTACCGCCCTAAAAGTCCAATCAATGGTTATCAGGAACGAAGTAACCTCTGTATTTGCTCTGATGAAGGTCGATACTAGAGTAGGTAGTTAGCCGCAAGGGATAGGTCGGCAAGATTGACCTCAGAAGCCAAAGTCACCGGGTAATGCCTAGAATATGCTGACGGACTCACATTTTAGGAAAAGAAATAGTTGTAAGTACCAATTGATATGTCCCTACCTCAATCTGGATATACCTTACCGGTATTCGCCTGTGCCTCAGCAATAGCCGCCCTCCATCAGTTACGCAACGGCCAACCCTTGGAAACGGTTTCAGTGGACTTAATTAACCCTCCTGAAACCGTAGACATTCCCATTGAGCAAGTGGCTAGGATTCGAGAAGGGGTAGCGCTAGCTATTACTCACTCTAACCCTGGTGATAACCTTGACCTTACCCGTAATACCCCAATTTGGGCAGTCGTAGAATGGGGTTCCTCGGAGCAAACTGAATCGATACAGTTATTAGGGGGTGAAGGAATTGGACGACAAATCAATGCCGGAGGCAAACCAGCCATCTATGCTTATGCCGAGAAACTATTGCACCATAACTTGAGTTGTCTGCTAGCACCGTCAGAGAAAATTCAGGTGACGATTATCTTGCCGGAAGGGCGGAAGTTGGCACAGCGTACTTCTAATTCTGCCTTTGGTGTAGTAGAAGGACTTTCCCTACTAGGAACTACTGGCATTTCCCAGCCTCTGAGTGCTCCTGGTCAATTAGCTGCTTACCAGGAGGAATTAAAAGCAAAAGCCAGCAAATTGCTAAAAGAGCAAGCCTCCTCACATTCGACAACACTAGTGTTCTGTGTCGGAGAAAATGGCTTAGATTTGGCGCGAGGCTTGGGGATTAATCCCGAGCGGCTGGTTAAAACAGCCAATTGGCTCGGACCGTTGTTGGTAGCAGCTGGATACTCCCAGGTGCCAGAACTTTTGTTATTTGGCTATCATGGTAAGTTAATTAAACTGGCAGGAGGAATTTTTCATACTCACCACCACCTAGCTGATGGACGACTGGAAATACTCACCGCTCACTGTGCGCAGTTAGGAGTACCAACCCCACTGATCAGGCAAGTATTTGGCAGTCAAACCACTGAAGCTGCTCTCAATTGTCTGCGTCAATGGGATCAGACTCAGGGCACTGATTGGGTAAATCAGGTTTATCATGCGATCGCATTGACCATTGACCAACGCTGCTTTGACTACATCCGCAAACACAGTGAGCAGCATATCCAGGTGGGCTCTGTATTGTTCGATCGCGGACGCAAAATTATTGTTACCAGTCCCACAGGTTGGACATTGATTTCAAATTTGTGATAAATTTTTATAAATCTTAATATATTGGCGGGCGGATCTTGTAGCCGAACCCAATGTATGATAAATTAACCTGATTATCAGCTGAAACTTCGCATTTCAGGACATATAGACTGAAACCCTGAAAAATCTTCTGACTAGAAGTCACGAGATTGTCAACAGACATACCACTGCCAGGCAGGTCTATGAAGTGCGTGTGGGAGTGGAAACTGAAATAACCGTAAACAGATTGAGTTCTGTATCGTCGATGAGAGTCTACGACTCAGACTAACTGGTTAATGCCAGCGCTACCATCCACATCAAAGTGTTGGGGCGTTGAAGGATTAATTTACGGAAACCATCAGCTTTCAACCTATCTGTTCATAGCAATCAATTTATGCTGCCCAGAAGCACACCTAGGCAGCGACCTGTTCGTACATTCACACAACTAAACATGACGAACACAGCAGTAACCCTAAGGACCAACAAACTATCTTACCAGAAAGAGGCATTGGCTGTAGCCTCTCTAGCAGAGCAGTTGAATCGCCAGATGATTGTGATTCTGGACTTCGGCTCTCAATACTCGGAACTGATTGCTCGTCGCATTCGCGAGACTAACGTTTACTCCGAGGTGCTATCCTATCAGACCACAGCTCAACAGCTACAGCAGCTTCATCCCCAGGGCATCATTCTCTCTGGAGGTCCCAATTCCGTCTATGACGATGGAGCCCCCCTATGTGACCCAGAAATTTGGAATCTCGGTATACCCGTGCTAGGGGTTTGCTATGGGATGCAGTTGATGGTGCAACAACTAGGCGGAACAGTTACCAGAGCCAAGAAAGCTGAGTATGGTAAAGCCGCCTTACTCATTGATCACCCCACTGAGTTACTGAGCAATGTGCGAGACCACTCAACCATGTGGATGAGCCACGGAGATTCCTGTGTGACTTTGCCAGATGGCTTTGAAGTCCTTGCCCATACTCAGAATACCCCTTGTGCGACCATCGCTAACTATCATAAAAAACTTTATGGCGTGCAATTCCATCCAGAGGTTGTGCATTCAACCGATGGTCTTGCCCTAATCCGTAACTTTGTTTACAACATCTGCGAGTGTGAACCCACTTGGACCACTGCTGCTTTTATTGAGGAAGCGATTCGAGAAGTGCGTGCCAAGGTTGGGGAAAAACGGGTTCTGTTGGCTTTGTCTGGTGGAGTAGATTCCTCTACCCTTGCCTTCTTACTCCATCGCGCAATTGGGGATAAACTAACTTGTATGTTTATTGACCAAGGCTTCATGCGCAAAGGCGAGCCAGAGCAGTTAGTGAAGCTATTTCAGGAAGAATTTTGTATTCGAGTAGAGTATGTGAACGCTCGCGATCGCTTTTTGGCTCGCCTTGCTGGTGTCACTGACCCAGAAGAAAAGCGTCGCCACATCGGTCACGAATTCATTCGCGTCTTTGAAGAAGAATCCCAACGTCTTGGTCCATTTGATTATTTAGCTCAGGGTACCCTCTATCCGGATGTAATTGAATCAGCCCATACCAACGTTGATCCCAAAACCGGTGAGCGGGTAGCTGTGAAAATCAAGAGCCATCACAATGTCGGAGGCTTACCCAAAAACCTACGCTTCAAGCTGGTAGAACCATTACGCAAGCTATTTAAAGACGAAGTGCGCCAACTTGGTCGTGACCTCCACTTGCCAGAATCGATTGTGCGCCGACATCCCTTCCCCGGACCAGGATTGGCGATTCGCATCATTGGTGAAGTGACCCCAGAACGGTTGAATATTCTGCGGGATGCTGATTTCATCGTTCGAGATGAAATTCACCGACAGGGGATGTATAACGACTTTTGGCAAGCCTTTGCCGTGTTGCTCCCAATACGCAGTGTGGGAGTAATGGGGGACAAGCGCACTTACGCTCATCCGATTGTATTGCGCTTTGTTTCGAGTGAAGATGGTATGACCGCTGACTGGTCACGAGTACCTTATGACTTACTTGAAACTATTTCCAACCGAATTGTTAATGAAGTCAAGGGAGTTAATCGGGTAGTATATGATATTACCTCCAAACCTCCTGGAACCATAGAGTGGGAATAGTTTCTTCAAAGCGTGATTAGTGATTAGTGATTAGTGATTAGTGATTAGCCATTGTTCATTGGTCAGATGACGTAAGCGCTGAGCCAAAGGCTCACGCTACGCGAACAGGTTATTTTATTCAAAAACATCGATTGCGCTACGCGCACGCTGCGCGAACAGTAGCGTTGCCACAGGCCAATGGCTCATAGCTGATAGCTGATAGCTGAATGCTTACCAGATGAGTGACAGCTCCCACACTGACTCTTTGAGTTCAGTGTGGGCAACAAGCGCCAATCCAGCTATTGCGCGCGGAGGCGCTGGGCTTTAAGAACGGACTGCCCTCTCTTGATGCAAAGCGCGAGTGGGGGAAACCACGGCAGTCGCTCATGGGGGGGACCCCCAAGACCGCGCTGCCTCCCCAAGACCGCGCTGCATCGCTGCCGCTCTGTTTTCTTGGTCTTTTGTTTAATAATGTTTGACCAACTTTCCAGCATTTATGGCCTTTGGCCACGCTACGCGAACGGCTTTGAAAGTCAGTATTTCCAGTATAACACATCGATTGGTCTAAAGTGAAAGACTCTGTGCAAAATTCATCCCTGGAGACGAAACCTTAGATAGGGTCGCTTTATTACAAAAGATTTAACCCTTTTACCCATAACCGACTAACCATAAAAGCGACCCGATCTTACGGTAACTTTAAACACTCATGCTGCGCATGTTCGTTGTGGGGCTTCTTTTGCCGGAAGCTATAGTGATTTCAATTTATATTGAGAAAACTATTTATTGCTATAAAAGGGTTTCATACGAAAAAGTGTTCCATTGTTATTTGAAATGACTATAATCACTAAACAACATAAAACCGAAGTTTCCAGTTTAGTGGAACTTCGGTTGATACACTATGGCAAAAGCAATAATAAATAATTTTCAACTCTTCCTAGCCCAGACATAAACGTATTACTTGTGCTATCCGAAGCGGTACGCTCAGGCAATGTGACTCCAGAAGATCCTGCGAAATCAAGTACACCGTCATAGCTAGAGAGACCAACCTGTTCTAAAACTAGGGGCTTCACCTCAACTAGGGTAATATCAGGTTCACTCAAGATTAAGGCAATTTTAGATGCCAGATCCAAGGTTACTGTACTTGGAGCGCCTTCCTGACTTTCCGCACGGGCATTTCCCTGGACAAATCCGATCAGGTCAATCGTGACACTTTCGAGAGTCCCCAAAGCCTCATCGAATTTGGGGAGAATGAAAAATTTATCAACAGTTGTCGGTCGCCATTCAATGGTCTGAGTATGGGTGATACTAGCTGCATTAGCTGCACCAGTAGTCGCCAGCATACCAGCCAAAGTAGTCGCAGTAGTTGCTAGAAATACTTTCAGACGGGAATAGGTTTTTGCTGTGGATTGAGTCATGGTACTAACGAGTGATTAAGGTCTTCTGGTCATATCTCTGTAAAAGTCACTCCAACTTCGGATTTAGCTGGAGACAGGACTTACGCAAAGACACCAGATATGGAGTAGATTCTGATCAGACTAAATTCATAACTAAAGAAGGTTTTTTAAGTTCTTTAGTTAAATATGAATATAAACTTTGGGGCTTAATTTTATAAACTGTACATTTAGTCAAGTAAGCTAGTCTTTTCAGAAAATTCCACACCAAAATAGCACAAGCAATATGGTTTCTTTGGATTCGAGATTTACGACACTGACAAGATTGTCTGCCAGTCAATGTCTTGATGCAGTCGCTCATGGGGGAAACCACGGCAGTCGCTCATGGGGGGAACCCCCAAGACCGCGCTGCCTCCCCAAGACCGCGCTGCATCGCTTGTTTAAGTTCCCGGTGAAACTCCTCTATTTTCCAACGGTAAGAACAAGTGGATTTTACCTGTTCAATATCTGAGGCAGTTAGTTCATTTGTGGCAATGTATTCCGTTCTATTGGTAGAAATAGTAACCCGAAACAACTTCACCTTTTTCTGGTCAGGAAACTTTTTTAGTTTAATCAATTTCCCTGGTTTGACATCTAACTCACGACCCTCCAATGAGTCAATTCTTTGGGATTTTTCCTTACCTCCTGTTTCATCCACCAATCGATTCTTTTTTAAGGGACAGTAGTAGATTTTTTCCCAGTTATCAATTAAGGCCATTAGTCTTTGAGTGGCATACCAACTATCCATTAATACTCTTTTAAAGGGGAGTTTCTTATGAAACAATTTATGAGTATGTCTTCTACATGGTCTAGTTTGGTTTTTCCATCCTGTTCTGGAGCATATATCCGGTAATCTATCACCCAAAACTTACCGGTTTTACTATTAACGTATATACAATTTACTACTCCTATTCCTCGAACCACACTATGAGTATTTCCACTGTATTGTTTTCGCACCAATTCTATTTTATGGGAATGGTTTTTATCCAAAACTGTATCGTCAAATACTAGATAGCCATTTTCATCTACTTCAATATATTCTTTGACATTTAACCACAACGTCTTAGGATTAATTTTTTCGTTTTTTAAATATCGGTTAATTTGATCATGACTTATTTTTGGTAGATGCTCTGCCAAATTAGTTATGGTGTAATTGTTTTGGCTACTCAACAAATATTGACAGTAATCTAGCTTGTCCAATCTTTATTCCCATTATTTTTTTAGTTGGTTTCTCCCTTGATCTTATCATTTACTTTATCTGTTTTTCCCCTTTAGGGATTAATTTGGTTTTTCCTCGAATTGACACGCTATATATAGCGTAATTGCGTAAGTCCTGTGGAGAGCTAATTTGTCTCTCTTTGAACTAAGCAAATCTAGCGATGGCATAAATTGCCTGATTTCCGACAAAAAGCTGAAAATTTATTTAGGAATTACCGGAGTTGTACGGGTTTGTAATTATAGATGGTGTTAAGCGGTTAAGTAGTAGGATTAAATTCAATTTAACTGTTAATAAAATGTAACTTAATACAAGGCAAAAATAAACATAAAGGGATTCAATGCCTTGACAATTATTGACAACGTTAACTTTATTTATTTCCAGGTACTTACCACTGCGACTCTGTTGAGCTTGCCAAACCAGCTCAAAAAAGTTCTACAAGCTGACCATAATAGTGATGCAATTGGACGAGTAAACCGTAGCTTTATGGGATAGCCATAGGGTTAGTCATGGTGGATAAATCAGTCAATTACATTTTTTTTATCTAAAATCATCATCAAAAAATAGGCAATTTCTCAATAATCGCTGGTTGATAAATTGGATCAGCAAATTATCAGGCAGGGCTACCCACCAGTCCACGCTCTATAGCCTTTTGTCGAATCAAATCTGGTAAGGGGGGGATTTTGTCATCCCCTCGCAAGCGGGACAGTAAATACGCCCAAAAACAAATCCCTAATTTGCGACAGGTCTTTTTCAGACCAATCATGGTATCTCTGGCTTGAAGTCCGGCCTCAGAGCGAGTGCCACCACTGATTTTTCGACGGGTCACAAATTCTCGGATGTCAGAAAAGGCGGCATTATTGTGCAGAGGAATATTGGGAAAGTCGAGCACCCGGAGCAATTGCTCCTTGTTTTGTCTAAATTGGTTCAATGCGTTGCTCAGAGTGGGGTGGTGCAGATAACACCGACCAAAGATTTCATCAAAGCGAACAGATAGGTACTCCTTTTGCTCGGCACTCGGGTGATCTTGATAGGCAAATAAGCTGTTGGTAGTACTCCCATAGAAGGGTTTGGACTTCCTCAATGTTCTCTCGAAACTCAGCGGTACTCCCCTCTAATTTGCGGATGATTCGTTCAGCATGAACCCAACACAACCCATGAATGAGAATATTGAACTGTCTGGCTCCATCCTGCATGAATCAACAATTTTCGGTTAATGCCACTCTCGATTAATCCACCCAGCAGAGCGGCTTCGGTGACCCTCTGTGCCACTTTGGTCTGCACAATGCCAATCGACTCTAAATAGTCCTGCCATTGCTCAGGGCTATTCCCTAGCACCGTTGAACCAAAGCTCAATCGGTTCATATGCTTGTCGGCTAACTGATAGGAAGCTAAATATTGGTGGGCATCCTGATTGAGTACATAAATCGGGGCATTGCCTTGTAATACTGATAAGAAGTTGCGTCGAGTCTTGCGGGGGGTGCTCGCAAAGAAAGTAAACCATTCATTACCAATCACCGTGCAATACCCATTTTTCCCACTGTGTCGTGCTCCGGTATCATCCGTGTGAACATACTCTGAGCATTTTAATCCTGCCCCTAAAACCGATGCCTGAGAGAGTGTGAAACACATCTATCTTTGCCCTGAGGTATGAATTGATTTGACCGACCGATATCTCGATACCCCATTCCAGTAGCTGCTCATGAATCTTTGGTTGCGTCACTCGATTGTGATAGTACTGGTGCAAGATATATCCCACTAGTTGCGGGCCATAATGTCCAGAATTGCTGATAAGCTGTTGCGCATTTAAACTGTGATAACAGCATTGCCTTTGTTTTTTATTTTTCGTACCCATTTTATAATTAACCCTCCTTCATTTAAAAGATGATTTAACAAACATTCTAATTCTTCAATTGATTTGAAAACTCGATTGGCAATATATTCTTTTGCTGAATGCCAAACCAATTCAATTAAGTTATAATCAGGACTATACTCGGGAAGATA